>CBDUIU010000158.1:0-7823 GCA_965367335.1 uncultured Saprospiraceae bacterium | reverse complement strand
TTTTTTCATTTAGCAGCAAACCACGTGCTTCGATCTCCAGTTGGTATTGTTGTAACTTCTGGGTGTGGATTAAATTAAAATTTAAAATAGGAGAGGCGACACGAAAAAAGGTCACTTGTTCCGTCCGTCGGAGAAAATTAAAATTTTCATTCTCGATGGTTGGTAAATTAGATAAGTGGGCATAATCCGGGTCAAGGGTTTTTATGGAGGAGTTCAGCAGGTTTAGATTTTGATACACAGGGTTCAAAAAGTCACCTAAAGGGATCTTAAAGACCCGCCCTCCGACGGCGCGGGAATAACGAGATTGGAAGCTAAGTTTAGGGAGGTATTTTCTTTTTATCGTTTTTAGTGCTAACTGACTACTTTTGTAATTGAGTTGTTTTTGTTTAATGGAAATATTATTTTTTATAGCTATTGCTACGTAGTTGTCCAGTATCTCTGGTTGTGAATATCCAAAGGTACTATAGCATAAAAATAAGAGCGTAGTAAATATGTGAGCGTACATTTTTTTGGGGTTGAAAACTTGGTGTCTCGTAATTGAGCTGTTATTTAGGGCCTGAGGCTATAGTGGTGTTTGCTCTGGTCTTGGAATGTTAGAGCGGAAAGCCTAAACAAAACCCATAAATAAGAGAGCAAAAAGGCCTATAATAATGTGAGAAATACTAACACCCAGCAAGGAGCCCTGGCGTGCATACATGATGCCCCAAAAAATACCAGGGATCAAGGTCATGATGGCAAACTTCATATCCATGTGAATATGAAAACCACTAAAGGTCAAATTAGATAGTATGATGGACAGCGTAATTCTATTTTTTCCCACTAAGATCCGTTGTAAGCTACTCTGGATCACCCCGCGAGCAATAAATTCCTGAACAGGCGCTAAGATAGAATAGACCACATAAATGAAAAGAATGGTCAATGGACTATAGTGGTGCATACGGGTTGTATCAAAGATAGGTTTGCCTTCGAAAGCACTTACAAAACTGACCAAAAACCATTTGAATAATATCATGGCTATCACAAAACCACCAGTCCAGATAAGGGCTTCCTGCAGGTTTTTCTTCCAATTATTCAGGTTCAGGCCATAACTCGAAATTGAAAAATCACTTTTTAATGCCTTAAGATAGGCTGCGATACCCATGATGATCATCATGGAAGGATTGAGAACATCCAAAAATGCTTTGTTTCTGAATATATCACTATACTCAATAAAAAGCCCCAGTAAAAATTGATATAAAACCAACCAAAAAACCAAGGTGACGAAGAAACTACCAGCTCTTACTCTGTTTTGCGATGCTTCGAGCTTTGCTTTCATTTCAGCTACCGCCACATCATTCATATTACGCAGGATCGATTGCTGCTCTTTGATGTGATTTGTCAACACGGTGTTATAGACCGTATCTTTTCCCAGAGATTTCAGGGCTTCCACGGTTAATGCTTTTACCTGGGTAGCTGTTGCTGCTTTTACATCCGCGGAACGAGGGGTGTTGTCCATCAATGCCATTGCGCCAAAATGTTGTCCCTTGCATTTAGTAGCTAGTTGTACATTATCTTTTTCTATGTGAACTTCTCCGGACTCGATCATAAAGAGGCAACTAGCATCCTGTCCCTCTCTGACGATATAATCCCCTTCATTAAAATACAAGTTGACGATTTGCTTTTCCAGTTGATCCAGGAAGTGAGGAGCAATTCCATCTAAGAGGGAACAATCCCGCCAATTTTGACTAGCGGAGAGATTAGCTTTAGGCGCAGCCGCATGACTACCGTCATTTATATGACCAATTTCGACATTCATGGTTGTATGGGGTGTATGTTTATTTAATTGTCTTCTCTGCAGTTTATGATAAACAACCTTAGGTGTCCAAAGTCTAGTATTGTTAAAGATACAAATAATTCTGTATGAGTGTAGCTGCTATTGTCCCAGCGGTTGGAATGGCTTCCCCAATGGTAGCTACCTTACTGTAAGCTACTTAAACAAAGATAGGTAAATAGTAAAATCTGCGGTATCACATATTTGGGTGATATTGATACCTCCGTACAACCGATGGGCTGAGGATTTGCCATATGTACAAAAAGCTGGTAAATAGTTACCAGCTTTTTGTACAAGACCTATTGGATTGTGGGCTTTCAATGCGCCGAAAAAATATCAGCAGGCGCCTTTCCACCCGAAAGATACTTCAAACTAGTGCTCATTCTCCTTCAATAATTCCGGAAACTTTGCCTGAAATCGTTTTAACCGGGGAATGGAAACACTGCGAATATAAGGCTGATTCGGATGAAGCCTTTCGTAATCCTGGTGATAATCTTCGCCCACCCAGAATTTTTGAAAAGGCATCACTTCAGCCGCGACTTTCTCCGGGGCAATTTTAGCGTTAAGTGCATTAATTTTCTCTGCGATGATTTTTTTCTGAGCATCATTCTGATAAAAAATAATCGATCGATATTGCGAACCATTATCTGGAAACCCCGATCGGGACCCTGGCCGTTTACCTGGGTGACATTTTGGGAGCCGAAGTAAACATCTACAAGGGTTGCAAAGTCGATCACTTCAGGATCATAGATAATCTCTACAGCTTCGGCGTGGCCGGTTTTTCCGGTGTTAGAAGCTTCGTAGGTTGGGTTTTCCGTATGGCCACCGGCGTAGCCAGAGATAGATTCTTTTACGCCTTTGACGCTTTCGTAGATAGCCTCTACGCACCAAAAACATCCGGAAGCAAAATAAGCTTTTTTCAGGCCCTCACTGGTAGGGGGAACTTCGACGGGGTCCGCAGTCATCAGGTCCGCCTGACTAACGGCAGCTGATTCATTCGTGTTGTTGGACGTTTGACAATTCGCCAGCGTCAGGGCCAGCAAAGAAATAAGGATCAGATGTACTATTTTCATTGTATTTAGATTATGACTATTAAACCCATTTGACCAAAGATAGTTTAGACTGGCAGGATTAAGGTATCATGAGTTTTAAAGGATAGTAGAGATACATAGAAAAGATGTTTTTTATGTTGGTCAATATAATGATCTGCTATTGAGGATGAAGGGTAGTCAGCATTGAACCAAAGTTACCTTTTTATAAGTTACTTTTTGTAAAAAAAAACTAGTGATTCGGCAGTTAAATTTTGTTAATGGTTTTCAGCCAGAACAGCACACGTTGAATACAAGCTTTTTTCCCTATCTTTCAACGTAAATTTAAACATGCACTTAGCCTCATACACAATTAATCAGCATTGTAATGAATCAACATCTTAGTATTTTCACCTTCGTTTTTCTCACCGGATTCTTTCTCACTTGTGCGATCAATAACAAAGAATCAACAAATAAAAAAGCAGGATCTTGGCCGGTTTCGGATCCCGCTGCAGAAGGGATTGATCCATTGGTGATTGATTCCATTGATCAGGAGATCAAGGCCGGTCTTTATGGGCTGATTGATCATTTTTTAGTGATCAGGCACGGAAAGTTAGTAGCTGACTATCGGTACCATCAGGATTATGATCGTATTGCCCAAAAATATGACACAACGAACTATCAGTTTAACTATGACCATCCGGAGTGGCATCCGTTTTATCAACGAACGAACTTACACACGCTCCAGTCCGTCACCAAAAGCATTACTTCAGCCTTATTGGGTATTGCAATTGATCAAGAAAAATTGACAACTATTCACAACTCGGCGATGCCTTACTTCAAAGACTATAATATCGATACGACTGATCCACGCAGGAGTGAGTTATCAATTGAAGACTTATTGACAATGAGAAGTGGCATTCAATGGAATGAGGATAATTACGATGATCCTGCCAACGACTGTATCCTTTTAGAGGCCAGTAATCAGTGGATCCAATTTGTGCTTGATCAGCCAATGGATACTATGCCCGGGTTGGTGTTTGAATATAACAGTGGAGCAAGTGTGTTGTTAGGTAAGTTGGTAAGGATCATTACTCAACAACGAATTGACAAATGGGCGGAAGCCAAACTATTTGGCCCCCTCGGTATTACTGATTATTATTGGAAAAAAACACCGGATGGAGAAATTGATACGGAAGGTGGTTTGTATCTATCTGCGCACGATTTAGCAAAAATTGGTTTACTCTTTCTCCATAAAGGAAAATGGGAGGGTCAACAAATTATTTCTGAAGCTTGGGTGGAGGCTTCAACGAGCCCAATCGTCGCTGATGTTAATCCACTTGATGACAGCGAGACCGGTTATGGTTATCAGTGGTGGGTGCCGAAACACAGTAATGGGAAAAGCGAAATATATGCAGGTCTCGGATATGGCGGGCAATATTTAATGGTGGTACCCAAATACGATTTGATCGTGGTCTTCAATGGCTGGAATATCCACGAAAGGCCACAGAAATTTACCGGGCCAGTTTTACAAAGGAGAATTATTCCTGGTATCAGAGAGTGAGGTTTTGGTCAAAACACAAATCATTAAATAGGTTAACAAAAGTCATTGAACGAATGGAGCTTGGTTATTAAATTAAAGGGTCACTTGCATTAAGGAATTAATGAAATCCTTTTAAAATGAGTAAGCTCCAAAAGCAACCATCAGACACAAGACAAGTATTTATCGAATGCGGTACCTGTTCCCAGACCTTTGGTCATTTATTAAGCCGTGAATTTGGATATCCCAAAGATGCGGAGGTGCGTGCTTTAGATCCATTAGCAGGAGGATTGATGAATCAAGGGCATCAATGCGGCATGCTTTGGGGAGCGACCCTGGCTGTAGGAGCAGAAGCATTTCGTCGGCATAAAAATTCTGAAGAGGCCATAGCAGTAGCTGTAACTGCCACGCAACACATCGTGGAATCTTTTGTAAAGCGGACAAAAACGATTAACTGCCGGGAGATCATCGGAATCGATCTAAGCAATGTATTAGGACTATTAAAGTTTATTGTGAAAACCACGATCCAGGGCTCCGATAAGAATATTTGCTATAACCTTGCGGAACAATGGGGCCCGGAAGCCGTCCAATCCGCAGCGGAAGGTTTGTCCGAGGAACCGATTGAGCTAAATCAAAAACCGGTAAGTTGTGCATCGGAAGTTGCTAAACGGATGGGGGCAAGTGAGGAAGAAATGTTGATGGTAGCAGGCTTTGCCGGTGGCCTTGGTTTGAGCGGTAAGGCTTGTGGTGCGCTGAGCGCAGCAATCTGGATGAAAACGCTTGCCTGGTGTAGAGAGAACCCAGGAAAAAATCCTCCTGATTTTAGTAATAAAGCCGCTAAAAAAATACTAAAAGCCTTTTACGCGGAGACGGGTTCTGAAATCTTATGTAGTAAAATAGCTGGTCGATGTTTTCATACCATAGATGATCATTCCGAATATATCAATAATGGGGGATGTGGAAAATTAATAGAAGTACTCGCGGAATCCTAAGAGTCTTCATCTCGGCTACCTCTCTACTATCTTGCTGGTGGCTCAATTCCCCGAACTGCCTACTTTAGTTCAATGTAATAATTAACCGGATATTACCCTTTTTCATTTTTAATTTCTACCAAACGCGTTTCTTTTAAAATCCTACTCAACAAGATCGGTCCAATCAAAAGATAGATCAAAGCAGTAAATAAACCAGGGAAATACCCACCGACATAAATGGAGATTAGAACATGGCCTATGGAATTTAACAATACACCTACCAGAATAAAAAACAAGGGGATGATCATGAGTGTTTTGACCTGTTTAAACAAAACTATTCCTCCAAGGATAAAAATAAAATAGGCCACCATATTAAATGTTAGCCAATAGTCCACCGAGTAAGGTTCTTGCCCTAATAGCCTGGGCACGGCTACCGTAAAGTCGGTTAAATACTCTTCGGTAAAGTGTAGAAATTGAATGCCTAGTGCCAATAAGTAGAGCGGCAATATATTTTCCGGATTGGGGACTTTTTTATAGAATGTTTTTAAGTATAAAAAATAGGTGACGATTACACCGGGTATGAAAACAACCACAGCTGATATGCGGGAAGCAACAAGCAGAAAGATGACAATTGCTGCCAGTCCTATAATTCCCGGGATGAATAGGGCTTTGTTCATCATTGCCGATTTAATCGTGAGGTTGTTTAAAATTAGCGAATTTTAACGAAACACTTACCTTTGTTTTGGATAAGCTTTTAACTACTCTTCCTTCAATTCGCTACCTTACATTTTCTTCTGCTAAAGTCTAAGATCATATTATTTTGTCGAATACGTAAATCAATAGCTATCCCAGGCGGGTCAATAATAGAAAAGCACCCACCTTAAGATGAGTGCTTTTCTGTAAAACGTAAACACGTTGTTTTATTTCTTGTCAACCATAGGTGGAAGAACCCGGACTCTCATTTCATCCTCACGACTTAAAACGGTCTTGTCGTATTTTTCCCCCAATTCCTTCCAGGCATCTTCTCCGTATAATTTGATATAGGTCGTTTTAAATTCACCTGATTTACCGCCATCCAGTTCGGCCCAGCTATCATAGTGTGTAACAAGTGCCCAGTCCCGGCCTTCTTTGTTATTAAAGTGATTCTGGTACATGATACGAGGTCTCTTGTTGCCCATTTCCACGGTTACTTTCATAAATTTGTCCTGGAGGTCCCTGAAATCAGAATTGTCGGAGACTTCAAAAAAGCGAACCCGACTCAAGGGTTTGAGTTTATCTCCGGCACCAGGTATGTTTGTAGACAAATTATCAACGCGTTTCCAATATTCGACATTGGATATGCCATGGCTGTGCAAGATTACAGAAGCCCAATCCTGATCGTGCGCATGACCGGAAGGACGTCCATCTAGTTGGGTGAAAGTACAGGAACCCATCGCAAACAAAAAATCTCCGGTACGCGGGCCACTCAATATGTTGAATACATAGTTCGTGTAGGGCCCGTTTGCATGATATAATTTGTTGTGTTCGATAATTTCCTCAGTAATGGCTTGTTCGTGTCCTGCGATGGGCGTTAGGTAATGGGTTTCGTACATGGTGTAATCCTGAGCATTGACAAAAGTAGCCGTCATGATCAGTAAAAACGAAATTAACATTTTCATTTTATTTGGTTTAAGTTAGAAAATAAATTATTCTTACTTTGGGGTATTCCTTTGTCATAAAGTCAGCTTGGATCATCACTTAAAAGCTCAAGCTATTAAGAAGTTGATCTAAGCAGTTGCGCATAGTAAGTTAGTGATCTCATCACCAAGTGTTACTTTCCAGACACGAGGGATGGGTAGTAGACCTTGCGAATTAAGTAGTAAGTGGGAATCGAAAGTGCAAGGCTTATGAGTTTAATTTTTCATGGGATATCAGGATGGAAAAGGTGTGGATGGTACATGAAATCAGGTATTGTTTATCCGTATTTCTACCTGATTTTGAGTACAAAAAGAACTAAGGAGCGTGTTCCTTCGGTAATATAGTTTTTATTATTGAGATATTTTCTTGATAGGGAAGTTATCTTTCTACGGGTGATTTTTTTGATGGTTATTAGCGTGAACTTGTCTGGTGGGTATAGGGACTGTTACGCGAACATGGCAGCTTGTCGCGCGCTTACATCCACCTCCGGACCTTCTGACAATAGTCCTGATACTGCGCTCCAAAATCTTTTCTCAGTCGAGGTTCTTCGATCACGGCTATGAATACATTGAAAAGCAAGAAGATAAAAATCAGATAAATAAATAGCTGATAGGATTGGAAAAAGAGCGCTTCTCCGATCAGGATCAGGAGCACTCCGACATACATTGGGTTGCGGGTAAATTGGTACAGGCCGCTCACCACTAGTTGTTGGGTTGGGTCCGCCGGAGATAGCGTACCGCGGCCTTCTACTGCAAATTTAAAAATACAATAGAACAAAATAACCAAGCCGAAAAAGA
>CBDUIU010000157.1:0-7864 GCA_965367335.1 uncultured Saprospiraceae bacterium | reverse complement strand
ACACTCGTATGAATGAAGCCATGGCCAATTTGAATGATTCTCTGGAAGATACCCAACAGTACAAAGATCAATTGACCTCTTTGAATAAGAATCTTGGTTCTTTGAATTCTGTTTATGGCAATATCCTTTCGGCTATGTCTGGTAAAAACAACTAGGCAAAAGTTGTTTTGCTAAACAAACCTATTTTCGAAATTTAAAAAAACTAAGGATATGTCAATACCTAAGGAACCCCGGCAGCTGATGATTAACCTGATGTATCTGGTACTGACGGCATTGCTGGCACTTAATGTTTCCGCTGAGATCTTTAATGCCTTTAAACTGGTAGATAAGGGTCTGGCTAAATCCAATCAGGTCTTGGATGATGCAAACCAAGGCATCCCGGCACAAGTGGCAAAATTAGCCAAGAAAAAACCAGAACTGCAGAAATACGCAGATCGTGCTACTCCAGTTCGTGAGTTATCGCAAGAGTTCACTTCTTTTATTGAAGATATCAAAACACAATTGATCGACCGCTCTGGTGATAAAAGTGGCGTTGTGGATGATGGAGATTTTATTATAAAAGATGGAGTTAGAAAGAAGATGAAGGGCGTTAAGAATAAAGATGTTACTACCAAGTATCTTGTTCAGGGATATAAAGGTAGAGGAGAAGAGCCCGTTGGCCCAGAATTGAAACAGAGGATTTTGGATACGAAGACTAAATTTATGGAGTTTATTGACGAGGAAGATAGAGAGGCTTTTTCTCGAAATATTGCCTTAGAAATTGATGATGAAAGCTGGCAAGCCAGTAAAGATAAAAACAGCTGGTCAGATTATAACTTCCGTCAAATGCCTGTTGGTGCTATTCTTCCGATTTTTACTAAATTTCAGAATGACGCTAAAGCTACTGAAGCAGCTATTCTGAATTATCTTTTAAGTAAAGTGGGGGGTGAGGATATCGTTCTGGATAAATTCCAGGTGGTCTCTTCTCCAAAGAAATCCTATATCATCCAGGGAGAAACATTTACAACTGATATCTTTTTGAGTGCTTCTGCTTCTCAATCTTCAAATACAGGTGTATCAATTTCCGTTAATGGTTCAAGATTACCAGTAAGTGATGGTGTGGCTAAATTTACTCAAACGGCTAGTACTACTGGTGTGAAAAAGTATACTGCCTCCATTACCGTAACTAATCCAGTTACTAACGAAACCAATACTTATCGCGGCGATTTCGAATATGAAGTAGGCTTACGTTCAGTTTCCGTTTCTGCTGATAAAATGAACGTATTCTATATTGGTGTGGATAATCCTGTATCAGTATCTGCCGCAGGTGTTTCTTCTAACGAGATGAAAGTAAGTGGCTCAGGCATCAACTTAAAACAAGTAAGTAAAGGTAAATTTATGGCTACTGCTGACCGTCCAGGAGAAGCTTCCATCACCGTCTCAGGAGGTGGACTAAAAGCAACTAAGTTCCCATTCCGTGTAAAGCGTATTCCTGATCCGGTTGCAAGGCTTGGTAAAGAATCCGGCGGAGCAATGGGTAATGGTGAGTTCAAAGCCCAAGGAGGTGTACTCGCGATGTTGGAAGGGTTTGATTTTGATGCCAGATGTAATATCCAGGGATATAATCTGACTTACGTTGCGAAACGCCAGGACCCAGTTGAGTCTGTTAATGCGGGTGCTCGTTATAATGAAAAATCCAGACGTTTAGTGATGCGGGCAACTCCAGGAGATATCTATTACTTTGATAATATCAAAGCTAGATGTCCAGGTGATAAAGCTGGCCGTAAGATTAACTCAATGGTGTTTAAAATTAGATAATTACAAACATCGGAAAGTAAGACGCTTGAAGAAATACGAAATTAACTTGTTCAAGCGTTTTACTTTCCGTTCGTTTCGACTATTACGATAGAAAACTTCACTATTATAAAATTCTCAGTCATGAAGATCGCTTTGAAATTATTTTGTCTGTTTCTTTTCGCCGTGCTGTTTAATAGCAACTCGCTTATGGCACAAGTACCCGAAACTGTACGGACAGAATCCAGTGAACCAGATGAAGATCGCCCGATCGATGACATCGTTGAAAAACGTATGATCGATGAGCGTCGTGTATTACCTTATCAACCTTTACGCGAGGCTGATATTTTTTGGGAAAAACGCATTTGGCGAATTATTGATATTCGTGAGAAAATGAATCTGCCTTTCGCTTATCCGGAAGAACGCTTTTTTACAATACTGATGAATGCCGCTGTTAACGGTGACATTAATGTTTACAGTACGGATGACGATAAATTCTCTTATAAGCTTGAAGCCGGAGAAGTTGCTTCTATGGGGGCTACTATTGATACTGTTATCACTTTTGACCCCGAGACTTACGAAGAGCAGATTCAAGTTGTTCGAAACGAATTGAATGCTGAGGATGTGAAGCGGTTTCGGATTAAAGAAGTTTGGTTCTTTGACGAGGAGACTTCGATGTTGCAGGTGCGTATCTTAGGTATTGCGCCACTTATCGATGTGAAAGATGATAACGGAAACTTCCGTTATGAAAAACCGATGTTCTGGGTGTATTATCCGGATTGTCGTGAAATTTTAGCTCGCCATAAGGTTTTCATGCAAGGTAATGACGCTAGTCCAATTACCTGGGAGGATCTTTTTGAGATGCGATTTTTCTCTAGTTACATCTTTAAAGAGTCCAACGTTCATGATCGCCGAATTGAAGAATACCTAACAGGTGTTGATCGCTTGTTGGAAGCTGATAAGATCAAGCAAGAAATCTTCAATTATGAGCATGACCTCTGGTCCTACTAGTCGTACGTAATTATCCGATCTATATATGAAGCCCGGACGTTCCTTTGTGAGCGCCCGGGCTTCAACTATTTTTAGGATACTTAACTTACTTCTTTGATAGCTTACTTAGAAGAAGTAATGGACTTCAATTTTGCAACTTCATCTTCAAATAATTGTTTTCATTTTTAATGACAAAAAAGAAAGAACAACTCGCACTCAAAGAACAGCTTAGAGCTTTAAAAGAACTTCCACCATTTTTCCGTCTCATCTGGGAAGTTAATGCCGTTATGTTTATCAGTAATGTTGGGTTGCGGTTAATTAAATCTGCTATTCCTTTAGCAACGCTATATATTGGAAAAGAAATCATTGATGAGGTGATTCGATTAATGGATACTCCTGGAGGAGAACAAGGCTACTTATGGCTAATGGTGAGCATTGAATTGGGCTTGGCGCTGCTTTCTGCAGTAATTAACCGTGGTGTTACATTACTGGATAGTTTGCTGGGTGATCTCTTTGCTAATGTTACTTCTGAAAAATTAATACGACATGCAGCTAAATTAGACCTTTACCATTTTGAAGATCCAGAGTTTTATGACAAAATGGAGCGTGCTCGCCGGCAAACCACGAGCCGAACTATTTTGATGACTCAGGTTTTTGAACAACTTCAGGACATCATTACTATATTCTTTCTGGGAGCAGGCCTGGTCTTCTTTAATCCATGGCTGATACTTCTACTAATCTTGGCAGTTATTCCCTCGTTCATGGGCGAAGTACACTTTAATCAGCGCAGTTATTCATTAACACGAAGTTGGACACCGGAACGCCGGGAATTGGACTATCTTCGTTATGTTGGAGCTAGTGACCAAATGGCAAAAGAAGTAAAGGTCTTTGGTTTAGCCGGGTTTATTGCAGAACGATTTCGAGAGTTAGCGGATCGCTATTATCATGCTAATAAGAAGATTGCAACACGCAGAGCATTTTGGGGTGTAGGTTTATCTGCTCTGGGCACAATAGCTTACTACGGTGCCTATGTATTCATATTGTTGCAAACCGTACAAGGATTAATAACAGTTGGGACACTTACATTCTTAGCAGGTTCATTCAGTAGAATGCAGGGAATGTTACAGCGAATCATGAGCCGTTTTTCTAAGATTGCCGAAGGGGCGTTGTATCTTCAAGATCTATTTGACTTTTTTGCACTCAAGCCACGGATTTTTTCCAATCCAGCTAGTATTTCTATTCCAACACCTATTCAACAGGGTTTTACTTTTGAGAACGTAAGTTTTAAATATCCTAATAGTGAAAAGTGGGCAATAAGGAACCTCAGTTTTCATTTACAAGTTGGTGAGAAATTAGCGCTGGTTGGTGAAAATGGAGCCGGCAAAACTACTCTGGTAAAATTGTTAGCAAGGCTTTATGAACCAACGGAAGGGAGAATATTGTTAGATGGAGTGGATTTGCGGGAATATAAATTAGAAGACCTTCGTCATCACATTGGTATTATTTTTCAAGATTATATTCGATTTCAGATGAAGGCCGGTGAAAATATTGCGGTTGGGCATATTGAGTTGCGAGAAGAGAGGGAACGTATGGTGGAAGCTGCGGAAAAGAGCCTGGCAGATTCAGTTATCGATGATTTACCGGGTGGGTACGATCAGATGCTGGGGAAACGATTTGCTAAAGGAGTAGAGTTGTCTGGGGGGCAATGGCAAAAAGTTGCACTTGCAAGAGCATATATGCGGGATGCGCAACTTTTGATTTTGGATGAACCCACATCAGCATTAGACGCCCGCGCTGAGCATGAAGTCTTTTTACGCTTTGCTGAATTGATAGAAGGCAAAATGGCTGTTCTGATTTCGCATCGCTTTTCAACTGTTCGAATGGCGGATCGAATCCTGTTTTTAGAACATGGGCAATTACTCGAGCTGGGAACTCATGATGAGTTGGTAGCAAAAGATGGAAAATATGCGGAATTGTTCCAATTACAAGCTCAGGGCTATCTTTAGTGGGATATAATAATTAGTCTATTCTTTTTTGCTGCTGCTTGGGGAAGTAGAATTACTGGGGTCAGATACCTCAAACAAGATTACACCAAACAGAATCGCATATTCTAATCCAACTATCCATAAATTCTCCCAATAGTCAGGATAACTATAATTAATATAAGTGAGCATGATTAAGCCACTCCAGATCACCGGGAAGCGATACTGGGTAAATAAGCATAACAAGACCGGAAGCGTCGTGTACCAGGGATGAATTGTCATTGCGAGAAAGAGATAAAGTAGAATGACGAAAAGCATACTTTTAGGGAAATTTTTCCAGGAAGGTAACCTTTCCCATCCAGCCAAAAGCCATGTTCCACCAAACACAAGTACTGCCAGGATAGGCCCAGCGAGTTGTATTATATTGTACCCTGCAAATTGGTACCCTAGCCAGCGGATCAAATAATATAGACTTGCATTAAATTCAAATTTTCGGAAATAAAGATCCAAACTATTTCCAAAGTTTTGAAGAAACTCGAGACTAAATAATGGGAGAAAAAGCAGAATGGAACTGATGCCGATAATACCAAAATAATAGAGACTTTTTTTCCAGCCTAAACGACGAATGAACAACGGAAGAAAGAGGAGGGGTAATAATTTAGTCGCAATTGCGAAAGCCCAAGCTAATGCTGACCAGCCGAGTTTTTCTTTTTTTATCAAATAAAGTGCTAACAGTAAGAAGAAAACCATCGGCCCTTCAAAATGAAGGTTACCACTGATTTCAAAAATGATAAGTGGATTGAGCGCATAAAGCAGAATAGGCTTTATTTGGGGAGTGTGGGAAAAATAGCCACTACGCAATAAAGAATAGAGCAAGGCAATGCTTCCAATTTCGAATGAAACGATAAATACCTTTAATATTACGGTCGAAGCATACCAATTGGCTGGAAAGAGCCAGGTTGTAAAAGCAAAAAGCCCTTGACATACAGGAGGGTAGATAGTGAAGTAATTTGGAGAATTTAATTCATGATAGAGTGCTGGAGTGAGTCCGGAAATTGAAATGCCTTGTTCGTAATAATAAGAAGGAAGATGGTCAAAAGGATTAAGTCCTGCATTCCAAAGGTAACCATCCCAGAGAAATCGGTAGATATCATCAGACCAATTCGGAAAAGCAGGTATCAAGACGATTCTCAATAAAATACCTAAGACAACAAAAAAGTAGAGTACGTGCTCAGTCTCAGGTTTTTTATAAATATAAAACAGGCCCCCATAGAATAAACAAAGTGCAGGGAAAATTTGCTGAAAGTCTCCTTGTTGTGTGAAGTAGCCCAACCAAATGGTGAGCAGAAGAAATAAACCAGCTATGCCATATTGGATGAATGAAATTTTCGCCACGACTTATTTTAGATTCAAATGACGAATAGTATAATAAAATATGGACCCAAAGCCAAGGGATAATAAAATATGAAATGCTAAGAAAATAGTATTATCCAGTTGAATGCCAGCAATGGCTCCGAGTAAAAAATAAATTGATAAGAGCCCTTCCGTAATCGTGGTCCACGAAAGCTTTCCGGTTAAATATTTTCCCTTGTTAAAACTATCTGCAATGTCTCGAATATTAAATTTGGGGGTACGAATGAAAGGTGATTTTTTGCCAGAGTAACCTTGTAGTACTGCAATACTATTGTGAAGAGATAAACCCATAGATAACGCCAGGAATATGGGGAATAAAAATAAAAATTTAAAGAGCATCTTTAGATAAGATTCTTTATGAATTTCTGCTTGTACATTGGCTACGTAAAATACAGAACTAATTGCTAACAAACCAATCGCAAAAATCATGTATGCATTAGAATCAACATTTAACCCACTTAGCAGAAATACCAGTGGTACACTAAATACACCAGATATAAATATAAAAATGAAAACACCACTAGCTAATAAATGACTGGAAGCATGGAGTTTTTGGTGCAGCTTTAAATCCTTTGATTGCCAGATAGCAGGTAAGAGTTTGCGTGCATTTTCTGCTCCACCTTTCATCCATCTAAATTGTTGTGATTTGAGGGCATTCATTTCCGCTGGTAATTCAGCTGGAGAACCAAATTCTTCCAAATAAACTATTTTCCATCCTTTTAATTGTGCCCGATAACTCAGGTCTAAATCTTCAGTCAAGGTATCTGCTTCCCAACCGCCTGCATCTTCAATAGCTTTTCGGCGCCATACTCCTGCCGTGCCATTGAATTGTAACAAACAGTTTCCAGCGCGTCGACCTTGTTGCTCTACAGTGAAGTGAACATTGAGCTGCATCGCTTGCAATCGGGTTAGCATGGAGTAATTCTCATTGATGTGCTCCCAGCGTGTCTGCACAATGCCGATCTCAGGTCGTTCAAAATGAGGGATAGTTGTTAAGAGAAAATCTGGGTTTGGAAGAAAGTCTGCGTCAAAAATAGCGATGAATTCTCCTTTAGCTTGTAGCATGGCTTCTTTTAAAGCCCCTGCTTTATATCCGGAGCGATCCGTACGATGGAACAGGTTAATATCATAGCCTTTCGCTTTGTACTCTGCAACCTTGCGACGAGAGATCTCAATCGTTGCATCCGTAGAATCATCCAGCACTTGAATTTCTAAACGATCCATGGGATAATTGAACTGAGTTATATTATCCAGTAATCTTTCTACCACATACATCTCATTATAGATAGGCAGTTGGATAGTTACAAAAGGTAGCTGGTCGGTTAGTTCTGCTTTATTTAAATCCGATTCTTGTTTCTGCCAATGATAGCGTTTGTAAAAGATTAATAAATGAAACTGAAGCAGGCAATAGACGGTAATGTACAGTAAAGCGACCGAATAAATACCAAGTAAAAAATAGGCGATAACCGACATGCCAATAACGAATTTAGAGTAGTTTAAAAATGGTCCATAATATTTTATGTCCTGCGAGGATTGTTCCCCGAATTGTGCCCGATACTTTTGAAACGCCGATGCGTTTGCGATATTTAACGGGGACTTCAATGCATTGAAGCTTATGCTTTGCCGCTTTGACCTGCATTTCTACTGTCCAGCCAAAATCACGATCCTGCATATCAATTTCCAGCAATTTAGAATAGGTTATTGCC
>CBDUIU010000156.1:0-7879 GCA_965367335.1 uncultured Saprospiraceae bacterium | reverse complement strand
CGTCATTGGGCATATCAACATCAACATAGGGTACTTCTATTTCCTCTTCTTCCATTACAACTACAACTTTAGGAATTTTTACGGTTTGAGTACGTGTACCAACATTAACATCCGCCCAATCAACATCAAATTTAGGTAATTTTCCAGCCGTCGCATCGACATCCACATCAACATCCGGAAGTCTTCCTTCCTCCGTTTGATCAATATCACAGCTGACCATAAAAACGAGTAACACAGGTAGTAAATAAAGTATGAGCTTTTTCATTTTATTAAAATTTTGATTAATGATTAGAGTTTATGGGTTTATGGGGTTTATACGAACTGAGTGATAAACCCGACCGCCGAAGGCGATAATAAACTTATAAACTAATTTATGATTCGTATAAAGATATATAGCTATAAGGGAAAAAATGTTCGATTAAATTTAAAATTAATTTTGACCAAACATTGACTGAAGTGGTATGTTATATCGATGAATACAACATAGTTATTGGACTATATTTTTAACCACTTTAAAACTTATATTATATAATGTCTACCACCACTAATAATATCGCGCTTATCATTTTAGCCATTTTTATTCCACCGCTAGCCGTAGCGCTAGACCAAGGAATTACTAAGGAATTTTGGATTTCACTCGTACTGACTTTACTCTTTTTTATTCCTGGTATGATCTACAGTATTTTTGTTGTTGCCAGATAACAAAACATTAGATTTACAATCAAATTTTTAGTTAAAAAAAGGCCACGTCTTAACGTGGCCTTTTTTTATGGTGACGATTAATTTAGAAATATTATTTATCGGAAGGTGTCTCTTTAGGTTCAACTGTTTTCGGCTTAGTGCGTAAAAAGGATAATAAGCGATATTTATCGTCATCAAATTTCCCTTCAAACAAATGTGCTTTACCGTGCAGATCACTACTTAACAATAAAGCATATGGTTTTAAAATATCAATGTGACTAAACACAATCCTGACGATAGCCAATAGAGGGATAGCTAACACTGCCCCGGCGACACCCCACAAATACGCTCCGAGAATCAGGGCAAAAATGGCAGCTAGTGGATTTATTTTTACTGAAGAACCAACAATTTTAGGAGTAATGATATTCCCTTCGAATTGTTGAATGAAAAAATAAAATATAACAACGCTCAAGGGCTGCCAATAATTATCAGTAGTCGCCAAAGCGTAAGCAAAGGGCAGCAAGCCTCCCAGCAAGGTACCTACATATGGGACTATAGCCAGCACTCCTCCGAGAAAGCCCCAAAACAAGGCATATTTGATTCCTATAACATACAGGCCTATACTATTTAAGGTACCCAGAATCAACATAACGGACAGCATGCCATACAGGTACCGCTCATTCATCTTTTGGATTTTTTTCAACACAGTCTTTGCGGATCATTGTACTTGTTCCTGACACTGACTCACCAAAAATAAACGAAAAGATTTTCGATACAATAAAATAAGAAAAGTGTATAAAAAAGTAATAAATATGCTGGCCAACACTGCCGATGATGTACTTAAACCCGCTTGTACCGTATCGATCAAACCGGAAGTTGCTCCCTGTAACCAACTTTCATCCGTTTGCATGGGCTCAGGCATGTTATTTTCTACAATGCGTGAAAGGGAATTAATCCCTTTCTCGAGTTTATCAGTAACAGAAGGCAAATCCGAAATCACATCTCGAAATTGAATAAAGAAAATATATCCTAAGCCAACTATCGGTAAAAGTGCGGTCAGAAAGGTCAGCAATACACTTAACCAACTCCAGGGCATCCAGCGATCAAACCAATTACATAATGGCCGTAGCATAATGCTAAAGATCAAAGCAAAGACAACCGGCTTGATTATAGTCTGCGCAAAAACCAGTAGTATTAAAATTAATGCAATGATGATCATGATCGCAGCGATCCTTTGAAAATTTATCGTACTGGTTTTCATGGATTGGATTCGATTTGTAACAAAAAAAGCCTGTTTGAAAAACACTATTAAAACGAATTTTTCAAACAAGCCCTAATCCTTCAAGAAAGATAGTATTTTTATTTTAAATACGCTCTTCCTGATTCTGAATTTTAATTTTATCTAAAAATTCAGCAAGTTTGGCATCCATATAGGCTCCGTAGGTACTAATAATTGTTCCCTTGGTCCCATCATCAGCCACTATAGCAAAAACAACGGAAGCAGCTGCGGGGTTCGTCATTCCTTCAAAACGATGGTATTCAACGATTTCCAGCTGGTCGCCATTATATAATTTATCATTGTCAAAACAATGTAATTGCTCACCTTTTAATTCGTAGCTGTGGTTAAATCCGCGCTTCTTTAAAGCTTCGGTAGCTTCTACGAGGTTGTCATATTGGTTAATCATCTTATGCTATTTTAAGTTTTAAAAGATCTGTCTATTGTTCAAAAATGTTATTTCATAATTACATTTCTTTTATAATATTGCAAACAGATAAATGTCAGGATCATTCCCAGGGCAAAAATCTCAACTAAGAGAACGGAACTAAGTACCATTGCATCACCAACGGAATTTGTTACCAGGCCAAATTTTTGAAAAGTAGCACTTGGGGCAAACAGGTACACTGCCATGTTACTGATTGCTACGACGAGTGCACTGACACCTGAGGCAATTGCCCCTAGCAACATTCCCCGTTTGAAGAAAACAAATTTCGGTGCGCCTATTTTATATTTACCCAAAGCATATGCAAGCACGATTCCTAAGATTACGTATTTAATAAACTTAAAGGTCATCCCTACATCTGCTCCCCAATTGATAATCAGCAAATAGATACTCATTAAAACACCGGCAATAAGGCCGTACTTGATACCCATTAATTCCCAACGTTCCTGCTGAGTATCTTCTTTTTGAAAATAGTCATTTTGATCCGTATCATAGGATCTTTCGTTTGATAAAACTTTATCGGTTTGCATATTGGATTGATTTTTATTTTTTTTTAGAAAAAAGGAGCAGGATGTAATGTTACAGCTGCTCCTTAATAAAGAAGTATTTCTAGTGTAGTTGCTCATATGTGCTGACTCAAGAGTCATTAGAGAGCAAAGTGCTTATTAGTTCATCGTGTTTGCAGGAGCCTTGGTACGAGTAGCCCAGGCATCCAGCATCCATGATTTTTTCTCAATATTTTCTAAGAATCCACCAATCATATCTATCGTACCTTCGTCTTCTGCTTCCGCCGCAAGTTTCAAGACTTCACGCATGTTTTTGATCAACAAACGGTGATCTTCTAATAGGCTATGTACCATATCCAGGGAGTCGATCCATTCTTTTGACTCTTTGATATCTGCTTGTTCAATGTAATCGGAGTATGCACTAATTGGTGTGAGACGCAAAGTGAGTAGACGTTCTGCGATTTCGTCAATTTTCATCCGTGCATCATTATATAACTCTTCAAATTGGACATGTAGGTCAAAAAAATGCTGACCGGTAATGTTCCAGTGAAAGGTGCGCAGGTTTTGATAATAAATGTGATAATTGGATAGCAACTGGTTTAAGGATTCTCCAGTTTTAGTAATCTTATCCGTATTAAATCCTAAGTAATTCATATAAAAAAGTAGTTTATTTAATTATAATTATATAGATACAACCCAAGCACTTATGATATGTTCGGTCGGCTTAAAAAATCTTTGCCTGAAATGACATGGATTGCTTTGTGTGATATCTGAAATGTTTTCACATAAGCCTATTTATGATTTTAATTTATTTTTTTTGAAAAGATAAATCCTCGGGCCTACTCATGATATAGTCCGAATGGTCCACTTTAGATTGTTCCTCAATATTAAAATTTCCAGCATTATCTTGCAGATAGACCGTATTGATCGCATGGGTTTCCGTCCAGGTATCTGATGCTTTTGTATACCATTTAACCTTAATCAAAATATCTAGTTCCGTATCTCCATTAAAATCCTGGATCCAACTTTCTCGTTGATAACAGCGGTTATCTTCACACCAGGTTTTAGCTAAAACAGCAATTCGCTTTAAAGCGCCATCGTCCATTGTAAATAAGGAAATCTCTTCTGGCACCTCCTTCCCGTCAATTCGCATCAGGTATAATGGCTGGTTATTATCTTTTAGGTCGTAAACAGCATATGCCTGAAAATCCTCTGGCAACAGATCCCGCCATTCTGAATCAAACAGGCCATATACTCCTCTGTTAATTAATTCTCCTTTGAAAAATCCGTCTTCGCCTTCCGTAGATGTCGGATTTATATAAACATGTAAATTGCCAACATTTTTCACTTCAAACACTGTTCGAAAAGCGGCTTGCATCGGGTTTTCTGATCCATATATTTTATTAGTTGGCTTTTGGGCAATGCCATTCGCAACCAGGAAGAATATTAAAAACAGAGTTAGGATTGGATGGTTTATTTTGATATTCATTTTAGTTTAAATTTTGAAATATAACGGGTTATAGTCCAGGATGTTCGAAACCAAAGACATGACCACCGTGAGAAGACTAGAACCATAAACATGAGCCAAACTAAATATAAACTTATTCGAACATAAGAAGCGGACTGCCGTTGTATCGATAAATTTAACTTAAAAATTAAAACCACTTCTTTATGAATATTAAAAGAATATTCCCGGCAATAGTAATGATAGCTATATGGTGCTTTACTGCGCCTATGCTTCATGCCCAAACCACCAACCCTAAACCTATCACCATGGAAATGGTAACCTGGGATGACTCTGGATTCGAACTCCCTAATCCATTACCAGCTAAATATCAATACATTTTACTGTACGATGCTAAACCTCTGGTGGTAACTGATAAGGTTTATGGTGAAAATGTAGATCGGGCGCCTTTGTTTGCAGAAACTTGTTTAACCAATAGTGATCCGGAACAATGTTCAAATGAAATGATCAAGCAATTTATTAAAGATAACATTGAGTATCCTGAAAAAGCCAGTCGTAAAAATCACGATGGCCTGGAGCACGTGATTATTGTAATCAATGAGTTTGGAAAAATTGATGGAAACATCCAGGTAATTTCCAAAGAAGAGCCCTGTGCTGGCTGTACACAAGCTGCCGTAAATGTAGTCAAGAAAATGCAACACTGGGTGCCTGCCAGAAAAGATGGCCTGGCCGTTAAAGCAAAGGTCATTATTCCAATCGAGTTTGAGACCGTAGGCTACGAAAGATAAAAATAACACACTACTTTACCTACTTACATTAATATTAATAATAACCTTTCAGGCCATATTGGTTTGAATATTTTTAAATAAATAAAATTTTAGAAAATGGATATCTCAGATGCCAATAAAGACGGAATCGGCATGGACGGCTTTGATCCCGTTGCACATTTCAACGGAGAACCCCTCCGCGGAACGCCTACTTACTCCTTTGAACTGGGCCGCACTACCTACCATTTTGCCAACGCAGACAACCTGGCTTTATTCGAGAAAGACCCGGCAAAGTTCATCCCGATTGCCGGAGGTTACATGACTGAGAAACTTGTTGGCAATGCTAACGATGCCGATCCGAATGACAACCGCTATACAGGTAACAGTACCCTGGATTACCGTCGTAACCTGGAAGATACACCCGTAAGTAATAAAGACGGTTTACCTACGGACACCAAAGAAGATGGCTCGGTAGAAATGCAAAATTTATCTGACAGCGAAAAATAATAACATCATGAATAAAGAAGATGCAATAAAAAAAATTGTAGAGATAGCTAAAGATATTAACATCGCTATGTTTACTACTATGGATGATCAGGGCGCGTTACGTAGTCGTCCCATGTCATGTGTAAAGGTAGAGGAAGCCTCAGCAACTTGTTGGTTTTTCACAAATGAATACTCAGAGAAAGTAGATGAATTAAAGAACGAGAATGACATTAATCTCTCCTTTTCCAATCCTGCTAAACAAGATTTTATATCACTGAGCGGAGAAGTTGAACTCATCACTGATCGACAAAAAATGGAAGAACTCTGGAGTCCGATCATAAAAGCTTGGTTTCCGGAAGGGCTTGACAGTGACCGTTTAGCGCTACTAAAGTTTACCCCGACAAAAGGAGAATATTGGGATGGCTCCAGCAGTAAAATTATACAACTTTATAAAATCAGCAAAGCAATCCTGACCGGCCAGCCTTATGATGCCGGCAAGCATGAGAAGATAGAACTGTAGAAGAGCTAAGTTTGTAGTAAGTGTAAGCCTGACGGGATTTTTCCTTGTCGGGCTTTTTACACCCGAATTACTGATCTTTTTATTTAAAATTAACCGGGCTCCATTTAGTACCAATACCTAACCATCAGAAACACCGATCAAAGGCGATCGGCCATAAAATAACGTAAGTCTTGTTCCAGGTTTTTCAAGGTCAACATTACAATTGTGGTGTTGATCTTTTTATTTTTACTTGACCGAACATCTACAGCACAGGCCTGTTTTAGTAACTGAAACCTATTTTTAAATTTTAAATCAATCACACTGTATTATGAAAAAGTATTTAATGCTCACACTCTGCTGTTTAGGAATGCTGGTATCCGTATCTGCACAAAATGAAACAGCCAGCAATAATAAGGTCAGTGACGAAGATATCCAACGTTACGTTGACGCAAAATTGGAAATTAAGTACCGTGAAGCTACCATAGAGGCGCTGGAACTTACCAAAGACGAAATCCTGGCCTTTGATCCAATTTTCAAAAAATACCTGGATGCTAAGGAAAGAATGACTGAGAAAAAAATGAGATTACTGGAGGATTTTCGTGAAGAAATGAAAGAAGATGACTCCGTTAAAAACCAAAATGAAGATCGCGCAGATTTCATTGAAGATTATTGGGAAGTTAAAATTGCGGAAAGTGAATTGCGCAAAGATTATTTTGATATCCTGGAAGACAAGATTCCAGTAGACAAGGCTGCCAAATTTTTCTTATGGGAAGAAATGGTAGAAGGTCAAATCAGAAGAAACATCCTGGCAGAAGTTATGCCTACGTTTACGAAAATTGAAATGATCCCGACCAAACCGAGTAAGCCTAAAGCACAAGAAATGGACAAAGACTCCTCTACTGACGTAGATGTAAAAGTTAAAATGAAAGACAAAAAAGAGGTTGTCAAAGAGGAACCAAAAGAAGTATTTACCGACAAAGGAATTGATCAAAAAATGATGACTGCCAACTTTGCCATCAATGATTTCAATATTTGGGTAGCTTCTTCTAACAGAGGATCTGTAGACATTTCACATGATTATACCACTGCCGGATTGAAGCAACTAGTTAAAACATTGACTGCTATTGATGAAACGACTAAGTATGATATTCCAAATTTGGAAGCTGAAAAAGAGAACATCATCAGCACAGCCGACTATTTGCAGAAAGACCCCATGTCAACCGATCATGCTGATAAAACCAAAGTAGCCTTTACAACTATCGCAACTTTGATCAACAACATGACTGTCAATGGTGTAGCAGCGAATAAGCAAAATAACCTGATGGTTATCACCGAGAGAATTGACCCTAATCAGTTGATGACAAAACAGGCGGATCATGTGTACGATTTCTTCTCTGGTGTCAATGATATCTTATTAGCGCTAAAAGATAAAAAATACACTAAAAAAATTCCTAAGGAAGTAAAGCCTGAAAATGTTAAGGACAACAAGAAGAAGTAATTAACACGATAGGCTTTAGCTTATCACCCAAACAAAATTACACAGGCAGGTAAGGTTTCTTATCTGCCTTTTTTAAAACTCTTAAAATCTTGAATCATGAAATATACGCATCTGATTTGTACTGCATTGATTGCGCTATTACTCAGCTTTACGTTGAGCTGCGGCTGGTCTAACAAAGCCAAAGGAACGACCATAGGAACGACTGCGGGTGGTACCATTGGAGGGATCATTGGTAAAAAAGCTGGAAATACTACTG
>CBDUIU010000155.1:0-7889 GCA_965367335.1 uncultured Saprospiraceae bacterium | reverse complement strand
GAAAGTGGTAAGCATCCAGCAAATAAGTTGTTAGATTCCAGGTCATAAAAAAACCACCAAAGGCAAAACCCAGAATAAAAAAGCTCCAGATATTCACAGCACCTAAATACTCAGGAGACAAAAACAATAATCGGATACCCAGCATATGTGCCAGGTTACCTGTAAATAACAATCCTATTGCAAACCAAATAACGACTAGAAGTAAGTTGTTGCGAAAATGCAACAAGAAAAGTTGAATTGGAAAAGAGTAAAATATAGCACTAATCCATTTCCTCATTGTTCTTTTCTATCTTTAGAACCCGAACGGTTTCAATCTTTGTGTCACTAACCAGTTCCAGGATAAATTTATAATCATTTAATTCTAAGGCAACCCCTTGTTCCGGAATCATTTCCGTTGTCGTCACTAAATAACCAGATAAGGTGGAATATTCTCCCAAGGGAAGATTTAAATCCGGATATTTATCATTCAGGTAATCAATTTCTAACCTTCCGGAAAAAATGAATTCATTTTCTGAGAGTTGATGCTCCACATGCTCTTCCTGATCGTATTCATCTTCAATTTCTCCAAAAATTTCTTCCAATATATCCTCCAATGTAATCACCCCAGCTGTACCACCAAATTCGTCTACAATACAAGCTATATTTTTCCGCTCCTTGATAAACTTATTTAGCAAATCCCTTACCCGCATCGTTTCAGGAACAAAGGGTAACTCAATAATCATGTTCCGAATACTTTGTGGGTTACGTAGCATTTGCTGATGATGAACATACCCCAGAACGTCATCCATATCCTCTTTGTAAACAACTAAACGTGAGTGCTTAGTTTCTGCAAACAAAGTCCTCAAATCATCCACAGTAGATTGAATATCCAGGCCCTCAATTTCTGTCCGCGGTATCATACATTCCTTTGCTTTGACATTGCTCAGGTGAAGGGCTTTTTCAAAATAATCCGTATCTATCTCTTCTTCTGAATCCAGCCGGCTGGTTTTTTTTATAAAGTTTTCCAAATCTAACCGAGTAATAACCGTATCTACTTTTTCCACAGGGGTTTTAAGAACAACACGGAGTAGCCAGTTGGACATTTTGTTCATCAGCCAGGAAGGTACAAAAAGTATAAATTTGATCGCTCGGAGTGGATAGGCCAAAAAGTGTAGGATCTCATCGGCATAAAGGCGAAATAGGGTCTTTGGTAAAAACTCCCCAAATATTAGTACCACGACCGTAGTAATAAGGGTACTGATTAGTAAAGACAAAGGTCCATCAATTGCAATTCCCAATATATTGTTAAAGAATGGCCCTAATAGCTCATCCATTAGCAGGGTAAAGAAAACCAATGCAATATTATTGCCTACCAACATTGTGCCCAGGAACTCCGCCGGTTTATCATAAAAACGGGCGAGAATCGTTCCCCGGGTAGATCCCTTTTGCCGCTCTAATTCAATGCGTAACTTACTTGCAGAAATAAAGGCAATCTCGGTTCCTGAGAAAAAGGCAGATAAAATCAGAAATAAAATGATAAAGGCGATTAACATAAAATTGAGTTGGCCGTATTCGCTATGTTATAATTTGATATTATTAATCCGACAATCCCTCTACCACAATGTCACCATTGATAGCATTGATTTTCCAGATCGTAAAATCTTCGTTAGACCGGAAACCATAGCCGTAAATAACCTCTCCATTCTTTCGGGTAATTTTAACAAATTTATTTGAAAATACTACTTGTTCCTTTTCATCCCAGATTAGCTCTTTGCCTTCAAGTAGTTCTCCCCTGGGCCCTTTCCAAACAACGCTATCCTGGACCGTGATCTCTTGTTTTTGTTCATCCCTGATAGCATACTGGGCAGTCAGGGAGCTATTCACCTGACCATGACTCCCATAGAAATTGACATTTAGTCCTTTGGGAAATTCTTCAATGGGTGTATTTTGGTCCAATAACCGACGAAGCATCGGGCTTTTTACCTGCACCCTGATCTTTGCTGAATCACTATACAGCATTTCAATATTAAGGGCTGTTTCCGTTTGTGCATCTTCATCGCCAATCAGCGCTTCGACCTGAGCCAAATCGTTTTCACAGGCTGAGCCTATCAACAATACGAAGATGGAATAGAAAAGATACTTAGGTAAATGTACGTTCATATTTATGTCAGAAGGGCATCATTCCTCTTTTATTTGTTTTTTATTATGCGAACTACCTCACCACAGTCACATCTCCTTCATATAAAATTGAGACATCATCCAGAAAGCGAATATAAAGATAATAGGCATAAACCCCTACTTGTACTTTTTCTCCTTTAAACGTACCATCCCATCCAACGGAGACTTGATTCAGCGGCAGGTTTTTACCCTCGTACAATACGGCTCCCCATCGATTAAATATGCGTATCTCCTCAATTTCCATAGCAGCGGGGCCACCAAAAGCCGTAAATCCATCATTGGTGCCGTCTTCATTAGGAGAAAATACATTTGGGATAAAAATCGGTCGGACTTTATTGACGAAAATCGTAACCTCGTCAGTAGCTGTACAACCGTTGATGTCTGTAATCGTCACCGTATAAGTCGTGGTGTTGACCGGTGTAGCTGTTGGTACCGGACAATCGGTACAACTCAAGCCTTCTACCGGAGACCAGGCAAAATCTACTGGCCGGAACAGCGGCAGTGTATTCGTGGGTATGGATGTGGAAAAGCCAAGGTCAATACTTTGATCAGGACCTGCATCAACAATAAGTTGAGTGGGCTGACTGATACTGCCGTTAACCGTGGAAGTACAACCCATCGCATCTCTTACCACTAAGGTATAATCCCCCGAGGCTAAATCTTCAAAAAAAGGATCCGGCTGAAAAACAACACCGTCAACGCTATACTCAAATCCTGGGGTACCACCCGACCCTTCAACGGTGATCGTACCACTGGACTCCCCAAAACAAAGGGCATCCACAATATCAATTATGTCTATAAACAACTCTGGCGGTTCAAAGGTAGTAGCAGAAGCTGTAGTATCACAGCCATTCGCGTCTGTTACGGTCACTGTAACCATTCCCGGCGGAAGCCCCGTTGCAATGCTATCCGTCTGTCTACCTGGGTCACTCCAGGCATAGGTATAATTAGGGGTACCTCCGGTTACGATTGGTACAGCAGATCCGTCATCAGCTCCAAAGCAACTAATGTCTACCGGATCAACCATCACAGAGATAGGGGTAGGTGGCGTGACAATAGCCAGGGTATCTCCCACACAGCCATTTGCATCCCGAAAAGTCACATTATAGGTACCGCTATTGATCCCCATTAATGAATTGCGCGATACAAATCCATTCCCATCATTCCAATCGAATTCGTAGGGGCCAAGTCCATTAGAGATGTTTAAAGTAATGGAGCCATCAAAGGAATTGTAACAAAGTGGCGGTACAACTGCCGGAGCCGTCGGATCCAACACTAGTTCCAACTCATTTACTTCAATATCCATGGGTGTATCGCAGTTATTCGCATCCCTCACAATAACGCTATACACACCTACCGGTATGTTTGTAATGGAGTTGTTAGAAACAAAGCCTGCTCCCCAGTTGAATAGATAAGGGGGTGTTCCACCGGATACATTTAAAGTCAATACCCCATCCTGTCCTCCCGCACAGGTAGGCATCGTGATCACGGTATCAAAGACAAAAGCAGGAGGAGCATCTATCAGGTAGGTATAAACAGAATCACAGGTAGCAGCATTGGTAATAGTGACTGTATAAGTCCCGGTTTCCAGACCACTTAGGTCCTCTGCTGAAGTGCCATTACTCCAGCGGTACCTGACGATAGCAGCACTACTGGTAGGAGATATATCAATGGTTCCATCCTGTGAGTCAGGGCAAAGCAGATCACTAACCACGGCACTATTCATAATCGCATTATCCGTCGAACAGCAAGAATCAATGGTGATGCGTTGAATAGTGGTCACCCGACATCCATCGGCACTTTCAATGGTTAAGACAACAGCTTTTTCCCCAACACTATTCCAGGAAACCGTATGAGGGCCTTGTGTATTAGCAGAGGCAGGTGTCGCTCCTGGCCCAAATGACCAGGCCCAGGTACCAGCACCACTCACAAAAGTAGATTGATCGGTAAAGGTGACGGATGAGCCATAACAGACATTGTCTGAAGAAACAGAAAAATCAGCCTCAGGCCCTAAAAACGTTCCGGTTCCTCCAAATGTCATGGAAAACCCCGCACCGGAATTAGAAAAATTATTGATCATTACCGCATAACTCCTACCGGCAACCATATCAATTTCTCTGGTGAAGTTATTATCTCCAGGCTGACAGCCACAGGTTTCCGTATCATCGGGATCACCTTGTTGGAGGCCAGTTGCACCGGTACAGGCTACCCACTCATTTACAGGTTGGCCCACATTTTCCCCGGAAGCCATGCAACGCAGTACTTGTTTATTAGCGCAATCACCAAGTCCATTTGGCAATTCAAAAAGAATAAAATCAAGATCATCCGCGGGGTTAAGTGGGCGTAGAGAAAAGGTCAATGTTCCAGACTGTTCACAAGTCCATTTATACCAGGTGGAGCTGGACTCGGTCATTGGACAGTTATTATTTTCACAATCAAACTGAGAGGTTTCATTAGGATTCTGTCCGGCTCCATTTACAAACTGTACTGTAAAAGGGGATTTATCACAAAGAATAACACCGGTATTACAATCACTGGAAGGTTCGGGTACCTGGTTAAAATTATTGACGCAAAGTTGAAAGGTTCCAAATCGATTTGTTCTGGCGGATACTCGAATATAATAACGCTGACCGATGTTCAATGGTCCGGCAAAGGTTTGTGCCGCATTATTACTAAAAGCATCAGAGATACACGCTTCTTCTACCAGGGTGGTGCCGCAATCACCGGAATAGATCGCCAATTGGGGACGAAGTAATGTTCCTGCTCCTGCTGCTCCGGTAGCACCAGCCACACTCACGTTCACATCCGTTGCTTCCGCAATAAAAGTAAACCAAACATCACGGGTATCCTCTTGTGGGAAACAAGAAGGATTGGTTTCCGGCGATTCAGAGCCGTTTTCATTGGTAAACTCGGTTTTACCAGAACACCAGTCATTGAGGTTTGTTATTTCAATAGCAGTGATACATTCATCATTAGCAGGTGGCTGGGCCAACAAGTTAGTCGTAAAAATCAGGAAAGAAAAGAAGAGTAATATAAATCTATTCATTGGTAAAGGTCTGTTAATCATAAGTTTTTGGTTTTGGGGGATTAGCTCTTAAAAAACGATTACAATCCATTTTGTAGTGCAAAATTACCTAAATACGACGCGCTTTTGACAAAAACACCCCAACATTATATCTTTTCAGCAAGCGTACCTATTATTCTGTTAAAAATCAAAAACCTAATCCCCTGTCGGCCAGGATAAAAATACTACTTTTGCGACCAGAGATACTCCTGACATTGTACACTTTAAGAAATCTTTAATGCTAAGAGCCATTCCACATATCATCACCCTGAGTAACTTATTTTGCGGGTGCTGCGCTTTGTTGGCCGTTTTTCACCAACAGTATATACCGGTATTTTTCTTTCTACTGATCGCAGGGTTTGCGGACTATGGAGATGGCCTGGTTGCGCGTTGGCTTAATCTAAAAAGCGAACTTGGCAAAGAACTGGACTCTTTAGCGGATATGGTAAGTTTTGGCTTAGTGCCCGGAGCAATTCTCTACCAGCTCCTTAAACAAGGGTTCGATCTTAATAACGTTGATGGCTTGGTAGTAGCTGCGCTACCCGCATTTTTGATCACCCTCGCTTCTGCCTTTCGCCTGGCCAAGTTTAATCTGGATACACGGCAGTCCGATTCTTTTATTGGGCTAAACACGCCTTCCTGCACGATGTTCGTTGTTGGGTTGATGCTTATCCATAACTTTAACTCATACGGACTGGGCAGCTTTGTCGTGCAGCCGGAATTTCTATACCCAAGCATCATTGTCCTTAGCTATTTGCTATTGGCGGAGTTACCCATGTTTAGTTTTAAATTTAAACATTTTAAGTGGAAAGGAAATGAGGTGCGCTTTATTTTCCTTGGACTTAGTTTGATTTTATTGCCTTTATTAAAAGAAGTGACCTTTTCAATAATGGTTGTACTATATGTGCTTTTTTCTTTGATTGGAAAAAACAAAGCAGCTGAAATTAAAGCATGAATATAGTCGTCATTTAATTGCTGTACTGAACTGCTTCTTTTTGCATCTCTTAAAACCAACACTATGCTTTATATCGTCCCTACTCCCATTGGCAACTTAGAGGACATGACCTTTCGTTCTATCCGTATCTTAAAAGAAGTAGATTTAATCCTGGCGGAAGATACCCGCACTTCTGGCCGGGTGATGAAGCATTATGAAATTGATACACCACTGCGCTCACTCCATGCCCACAATGAGCATCGGGCTGTACCCGCGATCGTCGAACAACTCAAAACCGGACAGACATATGCGCTCGTCTCTGATGCCGGAACGCCTGGCATTTCTGATCCCGCTTTTTTATTGGTCAGGGCTTGTCATCAGGAAGGAATAAAAGTAGAATGTTTACCCGGAGCAACAGCTTTTGTTCCAGCACTGGTCGCTTCGGGATTACCTTGTGACAGTTTCTACTTTGAAGGTTTCTTACCACATAAAAAAGGAAGACAAACACGCTTGAAATACCTGGCAGGACTGGAACATACTTTCGTCTTATATGAGTCTCCTCATCGACTAGTCAAATGTTTAACGCAATTGGCAGAATTTTGTGGAGAAGACCGACCGGCAGCAGTTTGCAGGGAATTAACAAAGCTTCACGAAGAGGTCAGACAAGCAAGTTTGCAGGAATTAATTGCCCATTATTCTGAACATCCGGGAAAGGGAGAAATAGTGATTGTGGTAGGGTATGTGCAAAGGGGGAAGAGGGAGAAAAAGTAGCAAAGGGGGAAGAGGGGGAAGTCCCAATGATTTAGCTATACAAAGTACAAATTAATTACTTAACAATACCCTTTCAAATCTTCTCCGTCTACACTTATAATACGATCAAGCCGAAAGCTAATTCCATTATCCAGAAAAATGAATTCCTCTCCCTGGCTGGCGCGGATATCAATAATCACCGCTTCAATTTCCAGTGCTTGGCCTCGTTCTCCCCGGTAACAAATTTTTACGCGCGCCCTGCGGGTAGCCGCCGCCTCCAGGAGGTCATAAAAATTGCAGGAAATAGGTTGGTATTTAGTAGATTTATTTTCTTTCATAATGATGAAAGTTCGTTGTTAAGTCATGAACCTGTATTGCTTAAGGGGTAGATATGATTTGACTACATAAAAGATGAAATACAACTCAATTTTAAAAAGCAACAGTCTCCTACTCCAGCAACTCATGTTCCTCCATATAATTTAAAAAGTGTTGATATAAGCTTTGCTGAAACCCATCGATGACAGCCTTCTCTTCCGCATCGACACCATCACTGGCTTCAGCAACTGCATTGACCACTTCAACTAAAAAGGCATATTCTGGATCGGGTCCATGGTCTTGGAGCACTTGCAAGGCTTTATCATATGCTGCACGAACATCACGGCCTTTGCGCGTTTCGTAATCAAAGGACCATTGGATATCCTTACCCCAGGGGTGATTTGCTAACAACTCTTTTAGCTTAGCCGTTTCTTCCGCCTGAATATGACCATCCGCTAATGCAACGGCGTAGATGAGCTCGCCAAAGGCGTCGTGAAGATGTGGTAGACTCATGATTTTAAGCTTTAGTTTGTATTAAAAATACTTTAGTAGTAACAACAGCATTTGGCCTGATAGTTTAGCATTACCACCACACTACGCGATCACTATATATGCAGGGCCCGATTATCAGTGGCTGCCAAAGCAGCTTCCTTGGTCGCTTCCGTATAC
>CBDUIU010000154.1:0-7896 GCA_965367335.1 uncultured Saprospiraceae bacterium | reverse complement strand
TTTGGAATTGGTATTCGGATTTAATATCTCAATAGACTTTACTTTATTCCTATTGATAATTTGGGATAATTCTTTGAGAATTTCCATAAACAATATAGGGTTTCATGAGATGAATGTGTTAGGTCGTTTTCCAGATTAGCTTAAGGCATGTTCCCCTAAAACCAACTCGACAAAAATATTTGACCAGCCAGGGAATGTTCGAGACAATAGTTACTAATATGTACCCCCCAGATTTTCATTATTTTTCGGATTCCTCAAAAAAAAATGCTCCATCTTTTTAGGATGGAGCAAGTTGAATAAATGGGTGAGATTTGTTTCAAGTTTACATAGAGCGTCACTTTTTTTTCGGAACTAAAGTATCAATAATGATAACCTTAGCATTTGATTTACAAGATAATGGGAGGTTTCTTTCGGGGCATAGTTCCCCCATCCGGGTTTGTGGTCTCTGTTTCATGTGATTATTTATTAATAGATTTAGAAATAGGTCGTCTACAATATTACCATTGTTTCCAAGACATCATTGAGACAGATTGCAGGTGCCTGTACCCCCCAGATCTTCCCTTCAGCTACTGTCTTTAAATACTCATCGATTGTGACTGCGGTCGAAGTTGAAACAGGATCATTTTCCAAATCTCCTCGTAAGGAATTATTTCGATCTGATGCAATTGTTTAGCTTCTGACAAGGGGCAATCCTGCATTTTTTGCAGGTGTTTTTCTCCGGCAAGTTCAGCCAACTCAGGGTCAAAACTGTTATGGACAATGGCCAGGATCATTTTTATAAAAAAGAAAGAGCGCATAGTTTCATCTCGCTGGAGATAACGAATACCATATTTATAGAGCGCTTCTGCCCTGTCGATCATCTCCCCGTATTTTTTATCCTTGAGTAAAAGCAGGAATTGAGCAATGAGGATAGCCACATTCAATCCTCTTTTATCTTTTGAAAAAATGGGGATCTCATTGAGGAAGCGGTTAAGTCGGAAATTGGCCTTGCTGAAAATGTTTGTTTCTCCTTTTGCCCAATGAGCAAAAACCACATAAGCTTCATAGATTTTCCAGATCTCTTTAGCATTATCTACGAGGTAATGAAAGCGGCTGTGCTGCATAGTTTCCTGCAATAGTTCAAAGGCTTGAGTAAACCGCCCTGTATGCGCACACAATAAAAAATAGAGCTCCTGATATTTGAACCAGTTAAAAGTACCTTCCTCAATCAGGGATAAGCATTGCTGGGCAGCCACCTGCCCTTTCTCATAGTTTTTGATCTGAATGTAGCACACGAGGCTCTGATAATAAATGACCTGCAAAGGAGTTCCGGCCAGATAGGGCTTATTTTCAAAAATAGGCTTGGTCTCTTCACACAGCTCAAGAGTTGCGCTGTAATCCTGGCGACTACTATGCACCATCAAGCCAATTAGCATTCCATACAACTGGATATTGTAGGAATGAAATTTTTTTAATTTTGGCAGACACAATTCATAATATTTGCTGATCCTGGATTGAATGTTTACCCCTGACGATTTTTTATTAACAAAATGGATCAGCAGATCTGAATAATAGTATTCTAATTCACATTCAATCTGGTACTGAAGCTGATAGTTTTGAAAAACCTCGTGATAGCGTTCAAAACGCTTTCGATCTCCTTCTTTAGTGCTATAATATAGGCGCAGAAATTTAGCACTCTCCATCGCTAAATCCGTAAACTCGTATTTTTCGGAAGTTCGTAATACCTTATGAGCCAGCTCTAAGCTACTTACAAAGGCATTTTTCGCCATAAGGATCCTGGCTGCTGACCAATCCCGGTAGCTTTGATAATAAGCACGTTTACGAGTACTGTAATCCGGCTTTTTGGAATCAATAAAAAAGAGCGCCCCCAAGAGGCGGGATTTCAAACGTGCCTTTACTTTGCGGTATCCGGCAGTATTACTGGCATTGGGATTGATCATTTCGGCGGCCATTTCATCGTTTTCCGCCAATTCGTCCGCCACCAGTTGGTAAAGCTTGGAGGTTTTTGTTTCTGCTTCTGCCTGGAGATCCAGGATGTCAATTGCTTTTAATTTGTTTCGTGTGACTATTTGCACTAATTCCCGTAGGGCTTCCATGCGGTGTAATTGATGTTAGTTTGGACAAAAAATCTTCCGTTACCGGAAGTTGGAATAAGGTGATCATAATTAGTAGACTATAACCATATTATACCTCACGACTTTTGGGAAACTCTTGGCAATTTTAACGGCAAACGGGACTGTATGCGTATTGAGCCTCAAGTTGTGCAACTTGAGTATTTTTCACTTTGTAGCTACCGGGAAAAGACTCAGAAAATATTAATATTTTCCGTTTACAGGTGGGTTGCCATCTATATTAGATATAGAAGTTGTATTAATATACAAGCAGGGCTAACAACCCAATGGTTAATTGACCATGTTGTAATGTGTATCCAGATTCTTAATGTGGTTAAATGCTGTAGTATTGAACCTAAATATAAAAGGGAAGTTTCCAAAATAAAGAATCTATGTGATAAACGACCCTTTAATGTGACTAATGTGAGTTTTTTTTTTAAAAAAAAGTATATGCCCACAGGATTTAATCTTTCAAAATGTCCTGAAGGTTGCTCCGGTAAGTCCTTCCGATAGGGAATTTTTGGCCGGAAACTACAATATCACTCCCCAATGGAAGCTTTTTCTCCCAATATCTTGTGGCGATCAGATACCGTCGATGAATCCGAATAAAACCATGATCCTGTAATACAACAGTCATTTCCTTAAGCGTTTGCCGCATCATATATCGGTTGTTTTGAGTATAAAAAAAGAGAAAATTTCCATAGCTCTCCACGGCATAAATAAGCTCAATTGGCACTTCATGTAAAAAGTTATCCTTATCCTTCAGATTCAACGTCTGTTTAATGTTATCATTTTCAGTGATCGAGGAATTATCTTCCCTTTGGGGAGTATTGATGGCTAGTTGAATGGCATGGTGGAGTTCCAAGGCTTTTACCGGTTTTACAAAATAGGCGGAAGGCCCAATTTGTAAGGCTTCCTGAAACTGAGTTTCTTCCGGAAAAGCCGTTAAAAAAATAAATGGGATCTTTTCTTTTTTTAATCTTTCAGCGAGGTCAATACCATTTTGATTTTCTTTAAGCCTGATATCGATCAGTAAGACATCAGGCTTGGAAGTTTCTTCCGCTAATTTTAAAATAACCTTTTCGGAAGATCCGGTAGAAAGCCAAATATCATACTTGTAATCGGATAATGCCATTTCCAGATCCAGGCGATACAATTCGTCATCATCAATTATTAAAACAGAGGCCGGGTACATAAATCGTGTTGGTGTTGGTGTTGGTCAAAAATACTAAAGTGATAAAACCTTCAGTTTCATTTTAGTTAAAATTAGGCCATAATAAATCGCAATGTTGGTATTTTTGATATGGGTTTGCCGGGGCTGTAGGTATAAATCAGGGGAGAGACGAACAATATGCATGGACTAGATTATTGTTCAAAAGAAAGACGCACTTTTAACCCCTTACCATTCTCTGGAGTGGAAAAATACCATTTACAATTGAGATTTTTCCTTAAACTGCTACAAATCCATAATCCCAGTCCTAACCCCTTTTGTCCATTTTTTTTAAACGGTTCATGTAAGGGTAGCTCCGCATTAAGTACAGCCAGCAGATCCAGTGGCATCCCTGGTCCTTCATCCTCAATTACAACGGTTGGAACGCCGGCAGGCGCAAACACTTTCACTTTAATACATGAACTATTGGGACTATATCGGATACTGTTGGCGATTATATTCCTAATCAAAACACCAAGAGCAAAGGTTTCAGATTCAAAATATATTTCCGGATCGTAGTCCAACGTAAAAGTTTGTTCCTTGTTTTCGGCCACACCTTGAAGTAAATTTAATTGATCCCTGGCCACTTCCCATAAATTGGTATTTGAACTATGGATTTTGAGATCGCCTTTACTTTGCATTAAAGACCATACCAGCAGGTTATCGATGAGGATCCGAAGATGATCAATTTGTCGTTCGCTTTCATTACAGATCATAATGACCCTTTCCAACTCCCCCCGATTCAGGACATATTTCATTTTTTGCCCCAGATTGCTGAGGCCCAGGATAGGCCCTCTGAGATCATGCCCCATAATGGCCATAATCTGGTTCCGGTAATCATTCAACAGTTTTAATTCTTTATTCTGATCCAGGATCTGATTCCGGTTGGTCACCAACTCGGCCGTTCGCTGCCTGACCTCCTCCTCCAATTGTTTTTTTGTGCGGCGAATGGCCGCGTATCTCAAACTAACAATGCCAGCCCCTCCCCCAAATACCAAAAATACAAAAAGAATATTGGCCCAGGTACTCAAGTACCACGGCTTTTTGGCAATTACCGGCACTATCCATTCGTTTTCGGCAGGAAGTTGATCAAAAGTTAGTGCTTTAACTTTTAAATTGTAAGCACCAAACGGAATGCGTTCCAGGCGTATCGTATTACCGGTAGCAACTTGCCATTCTTCGTCTAAACCTTCCAGTTGGTACATAATCTTACCTCGTTTCTTACTCCGGAAATCCAATAAATGGGCGTCAAATCTTAGATTTTCCCTTTGCCCGATCAAGCTCAAGCTTTCACCGTTCCTGATAAGAATTTCTCGGGAATTGTGATTATCAAAGATAAAGGCGTTGTCTATTTCCAGCGAGATCGCAGGCTCTGTTTTATCCAGTAAATCTATTAAATGGGGGTCAACGACCGTGATCCCATTTAATCCGCCAAACAACAATTTACCGTCGGGCATGCGGGCATGAGAGAAAAAATTGAACTCATTATGAGCAATATGGTCTTTCTCATCAAATCTTTGGTAGCTCTGATCAGATTTCTTAAGTCGAAATAAGCCATCTAGGGAGGGCAGCCACAAATAGCCCAAGCCATCGTCATACACGGCACACAGGGCAAGTGGTTCATCGTAAAAGTTGCTTTCTGTAAGGGGTATCGATTCATAATCGGCTGCCTGATACTTCCACTTGATCAAACCATCTTCATAGGTAGAAAACCATATGATCGAATCCTCTCTTGAAAAATGATTGATTCGCAGATCTCCTAATTGCTCATAATACTGTACTACTTCAAAAGTTACTGCATCAATTTCAAAAAGTCCTTTAGAGGTAGCCGCCCAAATTACCCGACCATAATCTTGCAGGAAATTAATACTGGCTTTTTCCAGGACGGGATGCCGAATGACCGTACAGCCGGTTCGCGCTGAATGTTTATCCAATGCACAAAAAGACAGGCCTTCATTTTTACCCAGCCAAACGCCCGCATCCGTCGCCATAGGGATGACAATAAAATTCGGAGCGGCGATGATCGAAGTATCCACCTCCTTCACCAAGGTAAATTGGTCTTTATAATCGGCAATATAATTCAAATCATGCCCATGAACACCCTGCCAGATCCGGCCGTAGGGATCCATTGTAATCCCGATTCCTCCATCTATAACCTTATTATAATCCAAAATTCGGTCTTTGAGATCGACAATAAAACTCCCGCCATACGAGTGTACCAAAAGAGTAGAATCACTAAGGGGCAGTATGCCTCTGGTTTCTGCTTTATATCCAGAAAGTAGTGATTGGAATCGCTTTGGCTTGAGGTGGGAAACCGTTATTCCAGCATAGTTAGCTGTCCAAAAATTATTTTGCCGATCTATAAACAGCCCCGGGCATCCGCTGCATTTAAAAAGTGGTTGTTTTTTATTTCTCCCCCAAATTATATTCCGGGTAGTTAAAAAGCTATCGTTAACAATATTCACCCTAGAGGCAGTGACCTCATTGAACTCATTCAATATAAATTTATAAGAGGAAGAGGGTTCACTTGAAAAGGGGACATAAAAAACCTTGTTTTTTTCTTCGACAATACCGCTGAAAAATCCTTGTTCTTCGTCCATAGAAATAAACGCAAGAGCTCCTTCGAATGCCTGTGTCTTTATAACTGCCCTGCTGGAATCTAAAATACTTACTTGTCGGTCACTGGCCAGAGCGATATCCCCAGATTGATTACTGGTGATTAAAGTAATGGGGCGGCCATTAGGTTCACGCCAGATTACCTGTCCATCCTGTTTATTGGAGATCAAACGGCCATCCTTCAACCCAATGAGTATGGATCTATCCCGCTCAATGCTTCCGATAGCTGTAATATCTTTTAAAGAACAGCCTAATGCCTCCCAGTTTAAAAAACTATCTGCAGGTATTATTTCTTTAGTCTCAGGATCAATGCCGGTGATATAAAGCTCCAGAAAATACGGGTAAGGGAAGTTCGTTGCTTTATATTCATACATCCATATTTTACCCTGATCATCTTCCACCAGTTTTTGCATGTAGTCGTAACGCCGGGATGATTTAAAAAACACTTCGAATGAAGTGCCGTTATATCGATGCACTAATCCGTTATCTATACACCAGATATAGCCCTTTTGATCCATTAAAAATTGGTGTGGCAGGTTACCAGTAAGTCCCTGGTTCTCATCCAGGTCGTAGGATTCATTTTGGTATTCGGGATTTATTTCTATTTCAATCCGCTGCCCCCATACAGGAAGACAAACTCCATACAGAAGCAGGACAATCAGTAATGTAGTTCCCTTGCATGGCCCTGACCAACTCGACATATTCTAGCTTTAGTTTAGCAAATCCTAAATTTACTTCATATTCCTCACCCATCTTATTTTCCTTTTGCCTATTTTTGCCCGCGAAAACAAAACTATCTGTCAGGTGTTACGATGAAGTAACACAAAAATGATTTTTGCTCATGGCTATAATGATAACGGACGAATGCATCAATTGTGGAGCCTGCGAGCCCGAATGCCCCAATAATGCCATCTATGAAGGTGGTATCGAATGGGCGATCCAGGATGGTACTAATGTAAATGGTACCTACAAGCTGGAAAACGGCCAGGAAGTTGGAGTGGATGATGCTCAGGAACCGATCTCGGATGATCTGTATTATATTGTTCCCGATAAATGTACTGAATGTGTAGGTTTTCACGAAGAGCCACAGTGTGCGGCGGTTTGCCCGGTAGATTGCTGCGTACCCGATCCCGAAAGAGAGGAATCGGAGGAAGAGCTGCTGGAGAGAAAAAGTAAATTGCACATTTAGATCCTCAATTGGATCTCCTACAATGGGAAACGGTCTTTGGTGGCACCTGGCTCACTAAAGACCGTTTTTTTTAGCAATATATGATCGCTTATTGATAGGTTGATCTATTCATTGTTTGTCATTCTTCCTTAATCCCATCTCCTTACCTTTTTCCAGCATAAAAGCTACCGCAGCTTCCCGCTCATTAGGGATCTCTCCATCCAGGATGGCTTCCCGAATCGCATTTTTTATTATGCCGATTTCCCGGGAGGGTTTCAGTCCGAAGGTTTCCATGATATCTTCTCCGGAAACGGGCGGTTGCCAGTTGCGTAGACGGTCTTTGTCTTCCACCGTAAGCAAGCGTTGACGCACCATTTCGTAGTTTTCCAGATACCGCTGCACTTTGCGCGGGTTCTTTGAGGTGATATCCGCTTCGCAAAGCTGCATTAATTTGTCAATATCATCTCCGGCATCAAACAGGAGCCGACGTACCGCCGAATCAGTAATATTCTCTTTGGTCAGGCTAATGGGCCGTAAGTGCAATTGTACCATCTTCTGGACGAATTTCATCTTACCATCCATGGGCAGGCGAAAACGACGGAAGATATTGGGCACCATATTGGCCCCCACCACTTCATGACCGTGAAAGGTCCAGCCGTAATCCGGATGGAACCGTTTAGTCGGTGGCTTGGCAATATCGTGCAGGATAGCCGCCCATCGGAGCCAGAGATCCTTGCTCTTCCGGGAAAGATTATCCAGGACTTCCAGCGTGTGGTAAAAATTATCTTTAT
>CBDUIU010000153.1:0-7899 GCA_965367335.1 uncultured Saprospiraceae bacterium | reverse complement strand
ATACAGATATCCGGGAACGCTATTACGATGGGACCGGTGTGAAGAAAGATTTTAATATTTTCGCTAAAGCTAATTATAATTTCTCTAATCAGTTTTCCTTGTTTGCGGATCTTCAGCTTCGTACGGTAAGCTATACCATAGAAGGAACAGATAATGATCTTAGAAGCTTGGAGTTAGATACGGACTTTACCTTTTTCAACCCTAAGTTCGGGTTTAACTTTCAATATGATGAAAAGCTGCGCTTGTACACCTCATTTGCTGTCGGTAACCGGGAGCCAGTTCGCAATGATTTTGTGGATGCCAATCCAGGAAATACTCCGCAGCACGAAACCTTATACGATACGGAGTTGGGTATAGAATATAAATTAAAAAAGCTGAATGTTAGTGCGAATTTTTACTGGATGCAGTACAAAAACCAGTTGGTACCTACCGGCGAATTAAATGATGTAGGAGCCGTGCTTCGCACCAATGTGCCAGACAGTTATCGCGCTGGACTTGAATTGCAAATGGACTTGGAGTTAGCTAGTAAGTTGTATTGGCAATTCAATACAACCTTAAGCCAAAACAAGATTAAAAGCTATACGGATGTGCTCTATGATTATACTGACGGATTTGAGGTGATAACCGAGACTAAAGAAGATGTGGACATCGCTTTTTCTCCCAATGTTATTGTTGGTAATCGTTTGATCTATCAACCTGTTGATGGCTTAAGTGTCGTTTTACAAAGTAAGTATGTTGGAAAACAATACCTGGATAACAATCAAGATGATGGCCGGTCGCTAGATGCATACTTTGTAAATGATTTGTTATTTAATTATGATGTTGGGATTAGACGACTCAAGAATGTAAGATTTAGCCTTGGTGTGTACAACTTGTTAAACGAAGTCTATGCTTCAAATGGCTATACTTACAGTTATATTTATGGAGAAAAAATTACTGAGAATTATTACTATCCTCAGGCGGGAACAAATGTGATGGTAGGTGTGCAGTTAGATTTTTAAATCGTCGCAGTTTGTTTGTACTTATAACTAAAAGGGGCCAAACATCAAGTTTGGCCCCTTTTAGTTAGTTATATTAAAAATTATAATTGATCCCTGCCCGAATGTCCCAGGGAAGTACGTAGTCATTATCCTCTAAGACATTATACAACAACATAATTTCAAAACCTAGAAGTCCACCGCCATTACTACTATACCCACCACCTAGTAACAAAGCTTCTTTACCACCTCGGGTCGTAGCAACATTATTTCCATCTATAATTATATTTCCTCGACCATCCTCATCCGGAATTGCCTGACTTTCATACTCTAATTGGACATGAAGAAAAATATCACCAAAAATCTTCGCCCGGGTGAAGCCACCAATGGCCCAGTTAAAGGACCGGTACTTATAGACATTATTAGCGAAATCATAAACATTCGCGCGGTAATATTCAATTTTACCCGCAGGGCCTACCGATAATTGATCGAATATTTTATACCCTACCATAGGAGAAAGACTGACTTGAAATTCATTATTGGTCAAACCCAGACCGAATCCACCTCCATACCACAAACGACTGGCAAAGTTTCCACTTTCATCAAAATACTCCTCTACATCATTTCCTTTCTTTTTGCGCGTATCCCGCTTTCTCTGAGCTTCGGCCGTATTAATGCCAATGCAGAATATTAATAAAAAACAAAGCAGACTAAAACGTCCAATTGACTTGAAATTCATAAATCTTGAGTTTTAGATTCTTTTTGATGGAATATCATGTTAGCTAATGAGTTAAACTATCAACAAATGTAATACTTCCTAGGTTTTTGTGGTGGAAAAAAAGATTAAGAATATAACTTAAAAATGATAGGTTTAGTGTTTTAACCGACTTTTCAACTATAATTGCCTCTTAACAATTTGAACCTTGCCGTCGGACAGACAAAACTTCCACTCATTACCAGGTTAACGCTTATCGCTATTGCTCTTTTCGCAACTGACTAAATGAAGGTGGCAGGTAGTGGTCTTTATCTACCAAATGATGCTCACTCAGGTAATTCATCCAGGCATTCGCCCGTTTGGCGCTGGTAAAGGTATAAAAAGTTTGATTTTCATTGAGCTTTTCATGGAAACCCAGGCGGGTATCAAAATGAAGCTCTAGAAGCTTAATGAGGCCATAGATATAGTGATCCCGCTGGCCTCCTGTTCGGCTGACAAATGGTGTCACTAGATCAAAATGTAGAATATCATAAATTTTGTTGAAATCCAGGTTTCTTTTCTTGTCGCGGAAATCTAAACCAAAGGCTTCCAGATAATAAGCGTAAAAATCGGCCTGATCTAATTTTTTGTGGCGATCGGTAAATTCTTGCAGTGCCCCGGGTTCATCCAGGTGAAAAATAGGAAGACCAAAGTCCTTTTGTAAAAAGGCATATGGGTTTTTACCTGGCACGACACTGAGGTTCTCGATCAACGGGGCAATCTTGCCCAAGTCTTCATATTGCAGCTTTGCTAAAATGGCTTCTTGGATTTTCGCTTTGGATCCCTCATCAATTTGTAATTGAATGGATGCTGCCAAACGTTCATATAAACTTAGCCCCAAGTACTCGAGAGAAGCCATGTGGCGATAGGTAATTTGTTCCTGATACTCACTCAAAAAATCACTTTCTTCCAGGTATTCTCTTAAAACCCCAAGAATATGCTCGGTATGCTCATTTGGCTGTTCCAAACTATTCAAATATATGGTGAACCACTCTGATCTAAATAAACTGTTGTAAAACGCTCCTTTTTTACTACCCGTAAAACGCTCAGATTTTGCCTTTAAATAATTTAACATCACCGGCGTTGTTTCCGGAGTAATGTAAAATAAGCTGGGAAGGTTGTCCAATTCTTTATACGAGAGCGAAAAAGGATTGAAGTAAGACAAATGTTTATCTAAGGATAAGTTATTTTCAAATTGGAGTTTTCGAATATCCCGAAAAGGTCGCAGTTTCGGTAATAAAGTAAGAACGTCAGAAATATGTTCGTCAGTGAAATAAGGTGCTGAGATAATATCATTCAGCACTTTAACTGTAATCACCTTTTCTGTGCTTAGCTGATTAATACGTTCAGTTAAGAAAGACTTAGTCCAATCTCTATAATGCTTTCCATCTTTTTGCCACTTAGATAACCACGATTGTCGCGCAGTTTCCAATGGATATTGATACTGAAAAATGTCTTCCACAAATGGAACGATAAATTCACCCAAGGGAATTGGTCGTCCTTCTCGCTTGGCAATTGGTCGTTCCTCTTTCATTAACTCAAATAAGTAAGGCACTTGATCCATATTTCGATGCAAACGTAGATAGTATAAATATTGCCGAACAATTTCTTGATCAAGCTCATTCTTGATTTTTTCAAATGTGCTAATGACTTGTTCTAAGGTTGGCTCAGGTAATATTTTTATGTCATTGCGATGATAGCTCATTGGGTCTTCTAAAAAAGTTTCTAATCCGGGCCCTGCAACTTTACCCTCATTAATAGGAACCAGCTGTGACATCTGACTGAGAATTCCGTCATCAATGGTCAGCCCTGCGATTTTTTCCAACCGACTGTATAATGTTGGATCATGTAGGTTGAATTTGTTGAGGTAGGAGTTACAAGAACCGTAGACACCCAGGCCGGAAAAGAGTTGAGATTTTTTTAAATATAAGAGTAGTGATTGATCATTGGCCAATAGGGTGGCCCAATGATGAGAGTAAAACCAGTCTAGAATACGCCCTACAGAATAAGAAAAAGGTACATTACTTTCATAAAGGCAAGCCTGGTATTCTAAAGCTGTGACTTCGTGCAAGCCCATTGTGCGGATCACTTCGTTCTCTAAGGTATATCGTTCCTGATCGGAAATAGAACTACGTAGTCGTTCTATCTTTTTTGCAAATGTAGGATTAGGTTCGTATGAAATATGTTGTTCTCTGCAAAACTCGGTAAGTTGCGAAAGCTGTTCCAGGTAATAGTATTTTAACGGAGGCAGGCTTGGGTTGTAACTACGTAAAAGGTTGCGATATTTATCGCTGAGTTCTGCAATTTTAACCGGGTCACCTAAAGTAAGTTGGACAAAAGACTGCTGGGCAACAGAGTCATTTTGAGAGTTAAGTCGGCGAAATAAACGCTCGTAGTTTTGCGACAGCTCCTCTGCTTTATACTTGTTGGCAAAATAACGGTGATGCTCATCCCATTCGTAATCCAAATGATGACTGGTCCAGTACACGATAAATGCCTTTAATAGTGGCACGTCATCACTACCTTCAACATCATACACGGTAAGTTTATCACTTCCCTTCAGTCCAATATCTAAACGGGCAAGTTTTTTCAGGATATGCTCAAAACTCAGATCCGGTGCGGTTGGATTTTTTCCTCCGGTTTCGCGGTATTTATAGAGTTGGGTGGCTAAATAAAACAAAGCGCGGGGATGACCAGTGTTGATCAGGTCTTCTGTCGCATTGTGCAATAGCCAGGGATAATCTTCCGATTGGTTAAGTACTTTGCCATAATAGTCAACAGGGTGGGTGAAAAATTCCGGACGGAAGGGAAATGCCTCCAGATACCCGTAATGCCTTATGTCAGAAATAGTGGATAATGAGTCATATAAGCTTTGGTAAAAGCGAATTACGTCTTGTTGATCTTCATAACTAACTAAACCTACATTGCTCAATTGGGCTAAAGCGGCTGCACCCAGGTCAGCGCTTACCTGATTTTCCGCTAATAAACCTAAAATAGCTTGAAAGCTTTCTTGTGCAGGATAAGCGCCCAGGGCCTGACAGATGCTGGCAAAAATTGCTTGATTTTGTTTCGCCTTTACTAATTGATGATTATTCAGTTGGGCTAATAAAAATCGATACCCCTCTCCTTGTGGTGCCTGGCGTATTGATGCAATAAGTTTAAGTAGAGTGGTATGATCACCAGAAGACAAGGCCTCGTGAAATAGCGATTGTTGCTTTCTTAATCTCAACAACTGTTGTTCTTCATCAACCTGGGCATTTTCTCGGCTTTGATATTCTATCGGATGTTTGTCTAAAGGAGTGATATAGTAAGCTCGCAGAAGCTCAGAGTACTCAATTAATGCTTCTTTTTGATAATAAAAAGCTAAGAAACCAGATTTGTCAATAGTAGAAAATTGAAATTCTTCGGGAGTAACGAAAAGAAGTTGTTGTAGTTCAGCTTTGATTTGTTGCCCGAATTCAGGATGATCAAGAAGTGTCCCTAAATCTCTTAAAGCTCTCTGTTGGCCCTCTTCCGCTGCTTGTACCATTTCATCTATGATCTCAACACTAAGGGTCTGACCCGATAACCACAGGGAGCTGAGACAGAAGGTTAAAATCCAACTTACAATTAGACGCATAGTGTATAAAGAATAGGCTTTTATTCCAACAGATTAATATTTTTTATATCATAAAATCGTACCGGAAATGCATTTTATTCTTAAACTTTATACAACTTCTTAAAATGAATATCATTTTGCTATAAAAATGACTAAATGAGGACTAATTATAAGCTATAAACTAACTCGTTTTCAATCTATGGTTTGCAGGTCTGTAGTAAAGAAAAGCTGCTTCTGTACGGTTAAATAATAGCGATTATTGAAAAAACGAATATTATTATAAGCGGCGAGATCATCAGGGAAATCCAGGTTATATCGGATATCATTGGCTTTCAATAAGGTTTCATCGGACAATTGAAATTTAGCGCCAATAAAGGCATGGGTAAATACCTGATCATTTTGGGATTCTACGTAGCGTAGATCGGTGGCACGGTTACCGGAGCGTTCCCAATTGAGGCCATTGTCCATTGAGGTATATAATTGGCCGCCGGCACTGGTCGCATACAATTGCCCTTTGTGGGAAAATACGTCAAAAAACCATTCGCGAAAAATACGCTGCACATCTCCGGTTGGACTTAATCGGAAAGTGCCATCCAGTGAGGTTAGGTAATAAAAGCCTTCTATATATCGGGTATTTTGTAAGGTTTGAAAATCGGCAGGTAAGTCAGGGATATTGATCCTGCGATTGACATTTACTTCTATAATGGCCGTTCGGCTTGCATTAAACTTAATATCTAATAACAAACAACTAAAAAAGTAATCCGGAAGGGATAAACAGGGTAGGAGGTATTGATCTCCAGTTGCATTAAATGCACCAGTATATCGGGCATTCGCGTCAGAAATTAACTCTTCTCCGGGATTGGCCAGGTCATTTAGGTCAATATCAAGAATTTGATTTGAAGTCTTAGTTGAGTGAACTTCAATGATTTGTGTGTTGTCATTCTGGCGAGTCACGCGTATGAAGGCATCATCAGAAAGGGCGGGTCTACCAAAAAAACGTAAAGGAAGTAAAAGCGGACGGCGCTCCAATAGCTTATTCTCTTCATCAAATCTCAAAAACTCATCATCACTAATAGCGTAGAATTCATTACCTGCAGCATGAATATTACGAATAGGGGTGATTGTTTGTGTTTCTAATATCGGAAACCATAAATCTTTTTCGAGGCCTTCCGGTTTGATCAGGCATGAGGAAAAAAAGGAGAGGGAGACAAAGGTAAGAATGGCGATTCTTTGGTACATGTCAATTGCTGTTGTTAAATTTCTTTTTTCGTAGCATGGTAAATATCGGGTTAAAACTCCAAAAATGCCGCCGAAATCATCAATTGAAAACGCAAAATGTTGATTTTAAATGAAATATACCCTGATTGCGGTATGTAACAAAGTCTAGAAGAATGGAACTTTAACTAACGAATGATAACGGCTATTTTATTGCGGCATGTGGGAAAACAATATGACAGAAAATCATATTCATATAGTAGCTGACATTTCGCTGCTTTTTTGTTAAAATATGTCAGTATCGCGTTGGCTGAATCTAAGCAATTTACTAATTTCGACCTGCCTTTTCCAAATATACCTAACTTCTTTAATAATGAGGTAGAACAAAGTGATTCCTAAGCATATCAATTAACCATTCTCATTTTCCGTTACACTAAAGTGTTTTAGCTTAAGGCGAGTTCTAAGTGCTTGCCTCGATTATTCAACTATTTTCCTGAACTGCAATGTGCAGAAACGCATGGAACAGTTCGGTCACATTATTTTTATAGCGGTCAATTTTATAAAACTGGATTTACAATGCAAAAACTCAACTGTCTGATCTTTTTTCTCTTTTCTTTGACTTTTTTGTTCGCCCAAAACAACAATATGGTGGTTACGGGTACAGCTGTCCAGCCTGCAAATACGAAGGTGCTAAACGAACAATTCAAGCAATATGAAGTCTTTGAAGTTGATGCAACTCAGCTGAAAAATCAGATCAACAATCAATCAGAAGTTCTTTTTTCTCTTAAATTAGGAGACAAGACTTGGGATATGCACCTATTGCGTAATCAAAAAGTTGATAGAAATCGTATCATTACTGTTTTGGATGAGCAAGGCAAGCATTCTTATCGCTCCAATAATAGTCCGCAAGTATGGCGTGGCTACCTTCGCAGAGATCCTTCTACCAGCGTTAGCCTGACCTTGAACGATGGTTTTATGTATGGTATGGTGGTGGAAGGAGAAAATACCTACTTTATTGAACCCGCGGATATATTTACCGGAGAACCGGGACAGCAGGTCGTTGTCTACAATGGTGCTGATGTGCGTGAAGAGATGAAAGATTTCTGTGGGGCCGGAGAGCTCGAAAAAGCTCAAAAAGAATATATACAGGATACAGATCATGATCACCAGAACCAGGCACAAACTCGCTCAATGATGGGTTGTGTAGAGGTAGACCTGGCACTGGCTGCAGATTTTTTAATGTTTCAGAAATATGGTTCTACCCAAGGCGTAGAGAACAGAATAGAAGGTGTTTTAAATAATGTAGCAACAAACTATGACAATGAGTTTAATGATGAGATCTCATTTATTTCAGT
>CBDUIU010000152.1:0-7905 GCA_965367335.1 uncultured Saprospiraceae bacterium | reverse complement strand
TTGGAATGGCTTCACAAGCAGACTGATATCGACTATATCCATGCAGATGGAAACATTGGAATTTGTTATGGAATGAATGCCTGTCGGTCCTTGGTCCGTTCTGCTTATATGGTATATATGAATGATGATATGTACGTGTTGCCGGGGTGGGATACTGAGCTATATCGGGTTATTCAAACCAATGAGACTAATGACTTTATGCTTTCTGCAACTATGATAGAACCGACCGACTCCGGAAACCCCTGCGTCGTAGTAGCCGATTATGGACATGATCTGGATAGCTTTAAAGAAGAAACTTTACTTGCAGCTATTCAAAGCTTAAAAAGAACAGATTGGAGTGGTAGCACCTGGCCGCCAAGTGTGGTCCATGTTGATTATTGGGATATCATTGGTGGTTTCAGTACCGAGTTTCATCCAGGCATGTATTCTGACCCTGACTTTTCCAAAAAACTCTATGATGCCGGGGTGCGCATTTTCCAGGGCATAGGGACCAGTCTGGTCTATCACTTTGGTTCTAAGTCAACCCACCGAGTGAAAAAGAATAAAGGGCGTGCGATGTTTTTATTAAAATGGGGGATGACGGCCAGGACTTTTTTTAGATATTATTTGCGAATGGGAGAACCGTATGAAGGAGCTATCAGTCCAGTACAATTGAGTTGGAAGACTGTTGTTGTAAATAAGATAAAACGCATTTTAACAAGTTTGTGAGCCATCGCATACATACGAAAGTAAGCAAGAACAAATCTCCCATTCAGGCCAAATCAGTTTAAGTTGTTCATCCGTTTGAATGGCTTGGAAGTAATACAAGAGTGTGGTAGCCCGGTACAGCTTAATATAAAAGATATATTTTATACGGAATCTAATAATCTGAAAGCTTTGCAATCATTATAATGTGTAGCTTTACCAAATTACGAATTAGACAAGCTCAAAAAATAATTAACATCCTTGTTTTCATTTTTCAAAAAATATGCTTCTAAATATCAGGATTTTTCCTTTTTGGGTGCAGATATCCATTCTCACCTGGTTCCTGGCGTGGATGATGGTGCAAAAACGGTAAATGAGGCTATGCGCTTATTACGGCATTTAGCAGAACTAGGTTATCAGAAGGTAATTACTACACCACATGTCGCCTCGGACTACTATCCTAATACACCACAAAGTATCAGAACGGCCTTCCAGGCCTTACAAGCTGCACTAGCTCATGATAAGCTCGATATTCAGGTAAGCATAGCAGCGGAATATTATGCGGATGATCACTTCGAAAAGCTATTAGCTTCAGAGGATGAAATTCTGGCCTTTCACGGAAAACACGTCTTAATCGAAAGTTCCATGCTTTCGCCAATTGCCAACTTACCTAAGGTGATACACCAATTGCTGGCCAGGGATTTCCAACCTATCCTGGCTCACCCTGAGCGTTATCTTTATTACCAAAAACAGCCCGATCAGTTCTCCCGTTTTAAAGCAATGGGCTGTCAACTTCAGGTCAATTTGCTTTCACTGGCTGGCTACTATGGCCGCGATCAAAAGAAACTCGGCATTCAATTATTAGAGATGGGCTTGGTCGATTACCTGGGCACAGACCTACATCAGGAAAGCCAGGTCAAGTATTTGCACAAAGTCTTGAAGGATAAAGAGGTAATGCAACTATTAGAAAAACTAAGCTTTAGAAATATTAACTTAATGGCGTAAATTGTCAGCTGCAGAAATTGCGATCTCTTTGATCTTTGAAAAATAATTTGCTGGAAACTATATATTAAGCTGTATTGAGTTATTCTTGAAGAGACATTAGTCAGAACCATCTTTTTCCACAATTGTTATACCCTTCTATATGTTTTATTACGATTTCATCTGTTCAATTTATGTCTGTAAATAAATACGATCTACTCATTATCGGTGGTGGCCCCATCGGCTTATGCTGTGCCATTGAAGCAAAGAAGAAAGGCTTGAATTATCTCATCATAGAGAAAGGAGTGCTGGTTAATTCTATCTTTCATTTTCCGACCAACATGACTTTTTTCTCCACGTCTAAACTATTGGAGATCGGTGATGTTCCTTTTATTTCTCATTCGGAAAAACCGACACGTAGAGAAGCCTTGGAATACTTTCGGCGGGTGGTAGAAGCCTGGGAAATTAATCTACATACCTATGAAAAGGCAGAAGCGTTAAATAAGCTGGATGACGGAAGTTATTTGTTGAAAACGGATAAAGCCACTTACGTAACGGAAGGGCTGATTCTGGCTACTGGTTTCTACGATACGCCGCGGAAGATGAATGTGCCCGGAGAAGATTTACCAAAAGTTAAGCACTATTACGATGAGGTGCATCCTTACATCGGGCAAAATGTGCTCGTTGTTGGAGCGGCTAATTCAGCCTGTGACGTTGCGCTGGAGTTATTTCATAAGAATGCAAAGGTCACCATGGCTATACGCAAGGATAGTATCAGCCCCCGGGTTAAATACTGGATAAAGCCAAACATCGAAAACCGGATTAAAGAAGGTTCCATCACCGCTTATTTTTCTACAACCGTAGAGGAAATCAAGCAGGACTACGTAGTGCTAAATACACCAGAAGGAGTTATTGAGATACCCAATGATTTTGTCCTGGCAATGACGGGTTATCAACCCAATTTTGATTTCCTGGAGAAGATGGGCATTGCTTTTCAAAAGGATGAATTCCGGACACCGATTTATAACGAAAAGACCTTAGAATCCAACCAGCCTAATGTCTATTTAGCAGGTGTCATCACTGGCGGCTTATATACCAGTAAATACTTTATTGAGAACACCAGGGTGCACGCAGAGGTGATTGTAGAAGATATGTTAGAGAAGCTGGTGACAAGATGAAACCAAATATTAGTGCTTCATGATCTTCTTTTGAATAATACCTTTATTCGTTTGCAAGGTGACGTTTAAGATGCCTTTAGGGAACTGCCGGGTTGGAATGCGAATACCTTGTTGAAGGTTGTTGGGTTGTTGGTATATTATTTTACCCAGGATATTACTGATATAAATTTGATGAACCTTTAGATCCATTTCCCAAGTTAGGTTTAAGAGATCATCTACCGGATTGGGAAAGAGGTTAACTATATCCGAAATATCTTCAGTTGGTAATTGTGCAGTTGATGTTGTGGTGGGAGAAAAAGGAACTGAATCCAATGCGACTTTAGCATCGGTAAACCGGTACCATTGAAACCCACTTATATTAATGTATTGTTTCCAATTACCTTCAGTTTGGTTGAATCCTTCCCGCCCAAACATAAAAGTTACAAAAGCTTGCTCCGGCCCGTTATCTGCTAACCAAGTTCCCATAAACTCAGGCCTTGCATTAAATAAGGGGACCACATCGATTTGCTTCTTTGCTTCTGCCAAAGCCTGAATCCGGTAAGCATTATAATTATAAATACTCCGACCATCATTATAAGTATCACTGCCTCTGTAATAGTGTACTAAGACCCGGTCAAGCAGCCCGGCGATTTGCTTGCATTGAAGCTCAGTTGGTAACCCAATGTAAGTTTCTAATTTTACATCATGCTCCTTTGCTAAATCTTTTATTCGCTGTAATTGTTCCAGGTAAAAGGTAAAAGCACCTTCGTTTGTACAAGGCAAGCCCGCCTCCAGCAAATAGTAATTGCAATATTCACCTCCGGATTCGTATTTTCTGGTATTCCAAAATTCAAATTCAATACTATATACATCGATCTGCTGCTCCGGCAAATCCGCATAACGTTGGTTGTAAATGAATTGTGGAATAAATGACTTGTATTTTTCTCCGACTCCGCCGACTTCAATTATGCCATATTGTTGTTTGGCTTTTTTGATAAAATTTGCCAAAACAGCAGCATCCTCTGCGATAGACAGATCGTACAAATGCTGATGAATAAAATTTAAATTGTAAAGCAGGAGGTAATTGAAACCATGCATTTGAGCAAAATGTAATAGCTCATTTTCTTTTTCTTCGTTTCCAAGAATATATTTAAAATCATTGACGTGTAGCCCGCGGGTATTTTGGGCTGAAAGATGGGCTGTACTGCATAAAAGGCATAGCGTCAGCAGACGCACTTTTAGGTAGAGTCTATTCATTCAATTCTTTTTAGGTGTGTTGTGGTGGTTCGTAGTTCTGAGAGAGGGAAGAAAAAAGAGAGGGGGAATTCGGGTGTGTGTTTGAAAAGTTAATACAAAAGTGCACGATAAATTTTTAAGTAACAAATATTATTTTTTTCTATTTTTTAAAAGTGCAAGAATTTTTTTGTCACTTCTGTGACGACCTATTAGGCTGCTAACACCATGCGCTATTTATAATTACTTCCTTGACAAGCTAAAACTGTGATCAGTATCGGAGGTGATATAAGTTTTAAGTTTAATTTATTAGCTAACCTGAAAAGGGTAGGAGTAGCTCCTTTTAGACGAAAAAAAGTGTAAAAAATTTATTTGTAGAGTAGTAAAATTGGCTTTGGTGAATCAAATTGCGAGTGATTTGAGTCTAATCATTAAGCGTAATGAGGTGATCATATATTAGCAGGTCGTACTCTAAATGAAAAGAGACTTCCTGCAATTACAAGAAGTCTCCTTATTTTTAATATTTACTTAGGTCACTTACTACCATATTTCTGCTTCTTCAGTCAGAAAAAATTTACTAATAATAGACCTGTCGTCTTACTTTTGCTGCGTACTTCGCCAGACGAACTACCTGACAAGTATAACCGTACTCATTGTCGTACCAGGCATAAAGCGTCAGGTTTTTTCCATCATTAGAAACGATGGTCGAAGGAGCATCAAAGACCGTACAGGCGGTCGTTCCAACAGCATGGCTGGACACAAATTCCGTAGAAGTAGAGTATTGTATTTGTTCCACAAAGTCGCCTTCCAGCGTTGCCTGGCGCAATAACTCATTCACAGTATCAATAGCTACTTCTGATTTGATACTCAAGTTTAGAATCGCCAGAGATACGTTTGGGGTTGGGACACGCACCGCGTTTCCGGTCAGCGTACCTGCGAGATGCGGTAATACCTTGGCAACTGCTTTTGCAGCCCCAGTACTGGTCAATACCATATTGATTGGTGCTCCCCGGCCCCGACGTGGTTTTTTATGAAAGTTATCCAACAAATTTTGATCATTGGTGTAGGCAGGGACGGTCTCAATATGTCCTCGTTCAATCCCAAAGGCTTCGTCAATTACTTTAATGACCGGAACGATGGCATTGGTAGTACAAGAGGCTGCACAAAATAAATTTTCTTTTTCCAGATCAAAATTTAATTGATTGGCACCATACACAATGTTTGGGATGCCATCTCCCGGAGCGGTTAGCATGACCTGATTGACACCAGGGCGTAGATGACGGTTTAAGGCGGTTTTGTTACGAAAAACGCCTGTATTATCAATGACAATGGCATCCTTAATTCCATATTCCGTATAGTCGATCTCTTCCGGTTCTCCTGCATATATCATTTGGACCCGGTTCCCGTTGATGTTGAGCTCTTTGCCTCCTTCAGCCACGCTTACCCGGCCGTGAAAGCCACCATGAACGGAATCATCACGTAGCAATGCAGCCCTTTTCGTTGTTTCTTCGAGTAAGTCTTTTAATTTTGGACGAATGACAATAGCCTTAAGCCGGAGTTGTTCTCCCCGGCCCGTCGTTTCAATTATTCTGCGTGCGACTAAACGACCAATTCGTCCAAAACCATACAGTATTACGTCCTTAGGTTTTAGTTCGCTGTCATTTTCTTTATTCAATTCACCCAGTCGTCCACTCACAAAATCATCGATAGTCTGGTTTTCACTAGCTTGCTCCAGGTATTCTACGGCGAGTTTGCCGATATCAATACGAGCTGGTTTCAGGTCTGGGAGCTTAGCCACCGCTCGGGCGATGGGCAGGGTCACGGCGATGGTCAGTTTTTGATCCGTATAGTTTGTTGATACCTCATGATTATGGATGAGTTGGCTGGGACGCACATCGTAGATGTCATAGCGGAATAAAATCAGCTCAATGGATTTGTCAAAACGCAATTCACCGACAATTCGCAAAAGGTCAAGGGCCATTTTTTCCTTTTCCCGCCAATGTTTGAGGGAGGTTTCCGTTTGTTCCCGGATGAGTAATTCTTTTTCTGTCATGAGTCAGGTTGGATTTGGTAATTATTTGGTAAATAAAATTTGTATAGCTTTTGAGTTAGGCCTGGTCGACCATTTGCAGAAAGATCAGGTTGGCAGTAGTGTTGAGCAGATAGAATTTTTCTTATTCTTTAAACTACAGCACAAACGTTGATCAAATCAACTAATTTAATCACGATCACTAATTCGCGATCAACAACTTAATTAGTTTAATTGCGTGAACTACTTAACGGTATTGGATGAGGCAAAGATACGAATTGGGTTTTTCTTATTAATACAAACAACCACCTAAAGTCTATTATACATTGAATATTTTGGAATATTGAAAGATCTCTAGAGTCGTATTTTGGCAGAAGATCAGGCTTCGAGAATAGGCTTTAAATTAGAGGAACAAAAAAAAGCACCCCGATTGATCGGAGTGCTTTTTTAGGGAGGCCAACTTCCTAAGAAGTTAGAAGATAAGTGTAGAATTTTTACGCGCCTAAGTAATGTTTTAACAATTTACTTCTATTCGTATTTCTCAACTTGTTTATGGCCTTGTCTTTAATCTGACGCACGCGCTCGCGCGTCAAGCCAAATTTTTCTCCGATATCCTCTAAGGACATGGGGTGTTCTACACCAATACCAAAATACAGTTTAATCACATCACACTGACGGTCAGTGAGGGTGCTCAGGGAGCGATCAATCTCACGGCTGAGTGATTCTTTGTATTCCAGGGCGGCGTCGGTACCAGGAGTAGCACCATTTTCCAGAACATCCAATAAAGAGTTGTCTTCACCTTCTACGAAGGGCGCGTCCATAGATACATGACGGGCAGCAACACCAAGGGTGGTTTGAACTTCTTCGGTAGGAATTTCGAGCGTTTCGGCGAGTTCGTCAGCAGACGGTTCTCTTTCGAATTCTTGCTCAAGTTCGGAGAAAGCTTTGTTGATCTTATTCAAAGAACCAACTTTGTTGAGAGGAAGGCGGACGATACGAGACTGCTCGGCCAGTGCCTGCAGGATCGATTGGCGAATCCACCAAACGGCATAAGAGATAAATTTGAAACCTCGGGTTTCGTCAAATCGTTGCGCGGCTTTAATTAGACCCAGGTTCCCTTCATTGATCAGGTCAGAGAGGGAAAGTCCTTGGTTCTGGTATTGTTTAGCAACGGAAACAACAAAACGGAGGTTAGCTTTGGTCAGTTTTTCCAGGGCAATTTGATCACCTTGCTTAATACGTTTCGCCAGGTCAACTTCTTCTTCGGGTGTCAATAGGTCTACCTTACCGATTTCCTGGAGATACTTTTCCAGGGATTGACTTTCACGATTCGTAATAGACTTGGTAATTTTAAGTTGTCTCATGCAGTAACAGTTTAAAAATTAGCAATAGTTGTAGTACTCGATTAAGTGTATATGCAGTAGAATGTGTATTAGGAATGGCAACACCCTATTTGTCGAAACAAAATGAGCGATTGGTATCCTAACATCTCTTAGTTCAAAACATTGAAATTCGGCTGGTGACTCAAATGATTGTGTTGAATGAACTTAAATCAGTCGGTTCTTCGGAATGCTATGGGATGTGTTACGATGGGAAAAAATCTGTACAAGAGTTTGACCAGAGCGGGTCATCCGGAATGGATTAAGTGGTAAATGTTGTTCACTATTATTTTTGCTTTTAAACGCTCCATCTCAAGGTTATCTATTCAAGATACAAAAATAAGGTAATTTGGGCTTCGTGTCAAGGGGGGGCTAAGTCTTTGTGAAGCTGTTCCCGATTTTTAAAATAATGGAGAATTAATTTTTTAAAATAATGCCGGAG
>CBDUIU010000151.1:0-7913 GCA_965367335.1 uncultured Saprospiraceae bacterium | reverse complement strand
CCGATTACTTCTATCCGGGCCATGATGAACCAAGTATTTTAAATCAGGTGTGAATTTGCCAATTTCATTCTCCCAGTTAAACAATAAACTGGTAGGTAGTACTGCCAGACTCGCCGGCTTGCCTTCGTTTGCCTGTTGCTGTATGAAGCTGAGTACTTGCACTGTTTTTCCCAAGCCCATATCATCAGCCAGTATGCCTCCCCAACGAAAGTCTTCCAGGAAGTTTAACCAATTAAACCCTTCCAATTGATAGTCACGTAAGTCGGCCTGAACCTCCTCGGGAATTTCTGTTTGCCGAATGCTTTTAAAATCCTGCAGCCGTTGACGCCGTTCGAATAACTCCTGTAATAACTCATCATCATCAATTTCATCAAACATCTCTTCTACAACGGAGAATTTCATCTTAGATATTTTCAATTCTCCATCCTGGACTTCGCCTACCCTAAAATATCGTTGTAATTTAGAAAACCATTCTTCCGGCAACACACCTAACTTGCCATCATTCAGCCGAATATATCGTTCATTTTTAACAATTGCTTTCCGTAACTGCGCCAAAGACACCACCTCTTCCCCAAATGACAACTCAATGGTCACATCGAACCAGTCCTCACCAGATTTCACGTGGGTATTTACCGAAGCTTTATAGGGAGAGTATTGAACTTTCTTCAGATCACTTATACCAAACACTTCAATTCCTTCTGAGCGTAATTGCTCAAAAGCATTAAAGAACCAATTTTTAGCGGTGAGTTGTGTAAAGGGCAAAAAGTAAAACTCGTTAAAGCGTTGTTTTGCAAATTCAGGATGCAGGCTTTCTACGAACTCTATGAAGGAATGTTCAAAATCCTCATCTCGTTGATAGCTTGTGATTTTGTTGCCATCCGTACGGATGAGCGCCTTATCCTCCCGGACATTTACGGTCTGTGCGTGGTTATATACAACTACAGGTTTAAAAATAATAAAGTTACCCAACTCAGAAAGGTAAAGTTGACGACTTTGTGGATTCAGCTGGACCACCTCCCTTTTGATAGATTCCATAGCACCAATTTTCACAGGGTAAGTTTTTGCAATCGGCATCACCACCTCCTTTAGAAAAATTTCTTGCTGAGCTTTAATCGATTTGTATACTGGCGTAGTTTCCAGTAATTCCGTCAAACTGTAGGCTTGTTGTAATGATTCATGGAGGTATAAAACGCCTTTGTAAGCAATCAAAGAAAAATTCGGAAACAGTTTGTTATATTTAATATTGGGCTTTGAAAGATCAATACTTTTATCGCCAATTACAATAGTCGCTTTAAGGCTTAAAAACAATTCCTCTTCTTCCAGCTCAAAGGTCAACTTAGCTCGTTCTGCTGATAAGGTAACGGGATATAGCTGGGATTTTTTAACCCGGTCTGAGCGTTGTCCAAAACGATAATAGAGATAGGGCTGATCTTTTAACAAGGTAAATAAGCGGTGCAAATTTTTAAAATTTGCCTTTTGCATATCTTGTCCTTCTGAAGATTTCAGAGAGTGCTTCCCAAACCAGCCGTCTTCGTTTCGTTTGTTGATAGCCGCTACTAAGGCTAAAGCGGCACTTTCATTCTCCGTAATTTGTAGTGGCGTATTTTTGTCGTAAGTAACCGTATTGATATATTTTAAAACTGGTGTCCCATCAGAAGTCCCCGAGACGGGTATGAGATCTAAACGATAGGGATCATCAAACGAGAACACAAAACCAAGGTCAATACTTTTTTCATTCTGGGTACTCAAACCAGGATCATCAAAAGCTTCAAAGCGCTGAATAGCACGTTGTATCATTTGCTCATTTTGCCCATCATCAAAGTTGATTAGGCCGCGAGCCCCTGGCTTAGGTGTAAATTCCTGACGTTTGATATCAAATTCAAAATAATCCCGTATTTGATTGTCCGGTATCCCTTGTTTTTCTGCAAGTTCCTCATACCGCCTGTTGATATAATCTGGTTGTAATATCTCAAAGAATTTTGGGGACAATTCATTAAACACATACCATAACACTGCGCCTTGATGTTCACACAGTCTCTTCACGGTTTTCTTGCAGCTACAGGTCGTTTCCAGGTTTTCCTCTTTTAGAACAAACCGAACTTCATATTGCTGCTTTGCCCCGCGCATCCAATAAAAACGGCCCTCCTCAACTACAAAAAACAGTTCCCCATTTTCTTCAAGGCTAAAGTTACTTACGGTAACACTATCAGACTTATGTAATGAGGCCTTATCCATATGGATAAAAATCGTATCCCGATCCAATGGGATAAAACTATGGATGAGGTAAGGTTCTTTGCTATTGCGGAGCGCTTTAGTTTCGAATTTAGGTTTTTTCGCTTTGGTCTTATCTTTCACCATTCTAGCCCTGGATACTTCATCCGCATTCGCCGTCAGGTATTTCGTCAGGTATAATAATACCGCTACCTGATGCTTACAAATCCCGTACTCTACTTCTTTACAATCACAACTACTCGTGATATCCCCAAAAATGTTTTCCACTTTTACGGAATAGAAATAGGTTCCCATAATACGGAAGTGAGCTCGCCCTTCCGCCAGGTTAATTTCCCGGTGACCAAACTTGTCAATTGTAATCGATAAGCGCTGTCCCTCTTCCACGGTATTGCCCCGGGCATTGGTAGCAATATAGCTCTGAATTTCCTTGATGTATTTCTGCATGTAGGCCAAAAATTTGAACCCACAAAGGTACCTAAGTTTTATTGGTTTAGGTAATGTTATTTCTCTTTTTAAGAAAAAAGTAAAAAGACGCTTTTGAACATTTTACGCCTATCAACCCAGATACACCATTATGGTCAGTACCACCATCGAAAATATCAGTAAAATGCCAAGTAGCGGTAAGACAAAGCGAAGCCATTTATCAAAAGTGACATCAACCATAGTCAATGATGGCAGAATCAGACCAGTAGGTGTAATAAAAGCCATTAGACCCATACCGTATTGATAAGAGTTTACTACCATTTCACGACCAACACCGACAACATCCGCCAGAGGAGCCATGATCGGCATGGAGAGCACCGCCATTCCGGAAGAAGAGCTGATAAAAAAAGAAAGTCCGCCAAAGACATAGAGCATCAGGTTAATAAATACGCCTTTGGGGCTCCCCTCCATAAGGTTGGAAGAATGAAATAATAAGGTATCGCTGATCAATCCATCTTCCATCAATACGGTAATCCCCCGGGCTAAACCAATAATTAATGCTACCCCTAGCAAATCATTGGCTCCTTTGACAAAGGATTCAACAAATGGCTTTTCTCCAATCCAGGCAATAAATCCTATTAAGATTGCACCAACCAAAAAGACCGTTGTCATCTCCATAAACCACCATTCCAACTGAGACACGCCGTAAATCATCACGACAAAACAAAGGACAAACACCAGCAACACCAATCGTACCCGGCCGGTAAACTCCGGTATTTCCATAGCCTCTTTATGCAAAAACATAGATTCAATTTTTTCTTTTTGACTATAAATCAAAGAGGAAGAAGGGTCTTTTCTAACGCGTTCGGCGTAGCGGATGATATACCAAATACAAATAGCGGTGCAGGCAAACAGCATGAAAAAACGGCCATTCAAACCATTGGTCCAGGTAATCCCTGCGGCATCTGAAGCGATGATCGTACTAAAGGGGTTGACTGTAGAGCACATCGATCCGACCGAAGAACCAATATAAATGGCTGCCAATGCGACCATGGCATCATACCCCGCCGCCAGAAATACTGGTACGAGGATAGGATAAAATGCGATCGTTTCTTCGGCCAGGCCAAAGGTCGTACCACCAAGGGCGATCAGGCTAGTGATCAGTATGATGAGCCAAGTCTCTCTTCCTTTTAGCGATTTGGCCATCCAGGCGACCCCAGCATCAAAGGCTCCAGTGCGATGCACTACTCCAATGAACCCGCCAATGATCAGCACAAATAAAATGACATCCATCGCCCCCATGATACCCTTTAACGGAGACTGAATAAAGGCAATGAACCCTTGTGGCCTCGCCTCCAACTCATGATAGGTACCGGGAATACCAACGGGCTTCCAGATATCTCCTCCGGTAAATTTTTCCAGCGGAATTTTAATACCAAGTTGATCTAAGGTGGCTTGTGTAGCCGGATAGGTTTTATCTCCTTCCTGAGACTTATGAACAAATTGATCGGATTCGCCATTAAAGGATAATCGGTCAAACTCACCGCCCGGAATTATCCAGGTAAGAGCAGCTACGATGCCTGCCAAAAGCAATAGGATCGTATGCGCAGTAGGGAAAGAGCGTTTTTTCATGCAAAAGAGTTTGTTTATTTTGACGGGGAAGGTACGAAGCTAGAAGATTTTTTTGGGTATAAAGGCATTATTTTTAGCTGGCGCTCTGGAAAATTGCAATTAAATAGTGAAGCAAAGATGATCGCTTCCAGAAATGACACCAGCCACGAGTCCAAACTAAGTATAGATGAAAATGTATTATTTTCAAGTATTAACAAAATACTTACATTGAATTTTTGTTTTTGAAAACAAAAAAGGCAGGTAAGGAATAATGCAGAATCCGGCTATGGCAAAATTGAAAGCTTTACTGGTTTTTTAAGTATTAAAACCCAATCCAGCGTCCAATCCAATAGCCCGCTGCTGCTACACTCCCCGTCAGCACAATTCCCCAGGCAATATCAATAAAGACCACGGGTAAGGGCCAGTCTTTGAGTGTAGCCAGGTTAGTCAGATCATAAGTTGCATAGGTGAAAAACCCAAACATTGCCCCGTAGATTAAGGCATGACGAAAAGACTCTTTTTCTAAGGCGGGAAGAACCGCAAAAATCAAAATGCCAATGATAAATAAAAGATAAAAGATAATCGCTGCAACCCAGTTTACGTCACCGAGGAGATGACCTAAGTATTTTTGATATAGATTTTTTGCGATCAAGCCAAGCCAGATCAAATCAATGGCAAAAAAGACGATTGTGGTTAGTCCATAAAGCAGAAGTAATTTTGCGAGAGGCATAGCGTTTAGAAGTCATAACAGCAAAAAAATGAAATGGTTGGAATCCACGGCTAAAGCTATGCACTTTACACCACTGCCCAGATTAATTCTTACCTATAACTTTGTAACTTTCGGTCCGCCTATTTGTTTATTGCTCACAAACAAATCCCCATCTAAGATCCATGAAAGAAATAACCCGAATCCCAGATGTGCTTGTAGAAGCATTCCATCCCGATAACTTCCGAACAATCGGACACCAGCTGATTGACCTTTTAGCTGACCAGCTCGATGAAGTACAAAATAACCCTTCCAAACCAGTCCTCCCCTACCGCCAACCTGACGAAGAACTTGCTTTTTGGCAAAATGATTTTTCCAAAAAAGAGGAGCCGATAGCACTATTCAAAAACATTTTAGCCCATTCTATTTATGTTCATCATCCACATTACATGGGGCATCAGGTAGCAGTGCCGGCCTTGATCGGCAGTTTGGCTGGATTAATTTCTGATGTCATGAGCAACGGAACCGGGGTGTATGAAATGGGGATGGCTTCCAATGCCCTGGAAAAAATTATTGCGGAATGGTTAGCGAAAAAAATAGGATACGAGAAGGAGGCTGGTGGCTTTCTAACTTCTGGTGGTACCCTTGCTAACCTGACGGCAATGCTAGCAGCCCGCAAGGCTAAAGCTCCTTCTCCGGTATGGGAAAATGGACATGAAGGGAAACTAGCTATCATGGTTTCCGAAGAAGCTCATTATTGTATTGACCGGGCAGCACGGATTATGGGCTTGGGAAGCGAAGGAATAATTAAGATACCCGTGGACGAGCAGTTCAAGATCCGGACAGACTTATTAGAACATTATTATCAACAAACACAATCTGCAGGACGTCAGGTGATTGCGATCATTGGCTGTGCTTCTTCAACCGCAACAGGCTCTTTTGACAACCTTGATGCCCTGGCAGATTTTGCAAAACAACACGATTTATGGTACCATATCGATGGTGCCCACGGCGGCGGTGTTGTATTTTCAGATACCTATCGACACTTGGCTAAAGGTATCCACCGGGCAGATTCAGTGGTGATCGATTTCCATAAGATGTTGCTAACGCCTGCTTTAAATACTGCTCTAATTTTTAAGGACTCACAAAACACTTACAAAACATTCCAACAGCGTGCCCAATACCTTTGGGAGGCAGAACAAGCCGAGGAGTGGTATCATTCGGGTAAGCGTACTTTTGAATGTACCAAGTTTATGATGTCGATAAAAGTTTATGCGATATTAAAAACACATGGAGAAGAAATTTTCGGGCAAAATATTGACCGCCTGTTTGCTTTGGGGAAAAGCTTCGGATAAATGATCGTCGCGAATCCAACGTTTGAAATAGCGGTGATGCCGGAAGCAAATATTGTCAATTTTCGTTTCATCGCAACTGAACTTCCATTGGATCAATTAAACGCCAGGATCCGGCAGCAACTTGTTGAATCTGGTAAATTTTATATTGTGCAAACGGTGATCAAAGAAAAACGATATTTAAGGGTGTCCATTATGAATCCTTTGACTACCGCAGCGGACTTATTAGCCTTACTTGACGAGATTGCCCGAATTGGAGAATCCCTTGCTCAACATTGACCTTATTAGATTGCAATTAGTTGTTAGAATTCAATCAAGCTTCTTTGTGCCTTTACCTGTACTTCTACTTCCATTGCAGTATTTAATAACACAAAATGCACGATAGTCCTAACTTTTCTTTGAAAAACGGATTCCAAAATTTTTTTACTTAAATACAACCAACCGCCCAACTCTTTTGCTTTACTCCAACACTGTTTTTCGCTACCTGAATAACTACTATGCTGTAATAAAACAACTTCCTGATTACTGACCAGCACCAAATCCGCAACGGTGATAAAATGCCGTTCATCTTGTTCAAGGCGTAAGGGGTATTTTCGCAATATCTGATCATAACTAAAACTAGCCTCCAGCCATTCACTAAAGATCGTACTGGTAGATAAGATCAAACTGGCATCCAGGGCATCATCTAAGCCATGTCGTTCTAATAAACCATCTACTAAATGATGTCGAACTTCCCCGGCAAGCTCCGGGCGGTCTGCATTAAGTACAGCTTTGATGAGGCGAGCAATTTGGTAAGGTGTAACCCCTTCCGGCGTATCAAATTCATTGGCATATTGAATCTTGCCCGCATTGCGCAGCTGAAACTGCTTTTTGACCTTAGGTTCTTCCGGTTCTATGGCAGCTGGCTGATGGTGGGTGCTACCGGCAAAAGGTTGCAGGTAGAGAATATGTTCCTCCTCCGGCTCGACTTCCGGATGGCTACGAGGTTGAATTGCTACCGTTGTTTCAATAAGCAGGACATCGCCGTTCCAGTACCAGGGGGATTCCTCGGAATGTGGGTCCAAGGTAGGAATATCACTATCTCCTTCCTGCCATACCCGGTTTAACCAGCGGGTAGGGTTATTGCGAGTCGGAAAAATGAGATAGTCTCGTGCTCTGGTTATTCCAACGTATAACAAGCGGGCATCTTCGGCCAGGGCACGTGCGCTGACACTTTTCTGCAGAGCACTTTCCTGCATTCGGCTTTCCAGTTTGGTCCGCCTGGATTGGTCCGCATAAGGATTAACCCAGTAACGGATCCAGCGGTTAGCCAAGATGTTGTTAACATCAATAGTGTCCGATAAAGCTTCCAGTCCGATCCCCCAAATAGAGTCGCGGAGTTTTCCTTCCAAACTATAACACACCACTACCGGCCATTCCAGCCCCTTACTTTTGTGATAAGTTAAAACATTAACTGCATCCGGGCCTTCTCCTGAGCCCTGCGCATCTTGATCCCGGGCCTGTAGCTCTCCCAACCAAAGTAAGAAGCCACCCAGTGAAGCAGCAGAATGAAGCCGGTTACAGTTTTCTTCATATTGTAAAGCCAATTT
>CBDUIU010000150.1:0-7926 GCA_965367335.1 uncultured Saprospiraceae bacterium | reverse complement strand
CTCATGTAGAGTATGAGACTGTAAATCGTCACTACGCCCACGTTGATTGCCCAGGTCACGCCGATTATGTTAAAAACATGGTAACGGGTGCAGCGCAAATGGACGGTGCAATTCTTGTGGTGGCCGCAACTGACGGTCCTATGCCACAAACTCGTGAACACATTCTACTTGCTCGCCAGGTAGGTGTTCCTTCAATCGTTGTCTTCATGAACAAAGTTGACTTGGTAGACGACGAGGAAATGTTAGAGCTTGTTGAAATGGAAGTTCGTGAATTGTTAGACTCATATGAGTTTGATGGTGACAATGCTTCTATCATTCAAGGTTCTGCATTGAAAGCTCTCGAAGGAGATGCTGATGCAAAAGCAAAGATCATGGACTTGATGGCTGCTTGTGATGCTGACATCAAAGAACCTGTTCGTTTGATTGATCAGCCATTCTTGATGCCTATTGAGGACGTATTCTCTATCACTGGTCGTGGTACAGTTGCTACTGGACGTATCGAGCGTGGTGTTATCGAAACCGGTAACCCTGTTGAGATCGTTGGTATGATGGCTGATGGTGAAAAACCATTGACATCTACTGTTACTGGTGTTGAGATGTTCCGCAAGATCTTAACTCGTGGTGAAGCTGGTGATAATGCTGGTATCTTACTACGTGGTATTGAGAAAACTGCGATCAAACGCGGTATGGTAATTTGTAAGCCTGGTTCTGTTAACCCACACAAACACTTCAAAGCTGAGGTTTATGTTTTGGGTAAAGACGAAGGTGGTCGTCACACACCATTCTTTAATGGTTACCGTCCACAGTTCTACTTCCGTACCACGGATGTAACTGGTGATGTTAGCTTGCCTGATGGTGTTGAAATGGTAATGCCTGGTGATAACGTTTCTCTGGAAGTGAAACTGATTAACACAATCGCCATGGAAAAAGGTCTCCGTTTCGCGATTCGCGAAGGTGGTCGTACCGTTGGTGCCGGTCAGGTTACTGAAATCATCGCATAATACAAGCTTTTCGAAGTTTGTCTGGTAATAGCTTGTTTTTCAGGCTGTTATAAACTAAGGAACAAGGAATTTCGGGATCGCTTATTTTCAATAACACCCGGAATTCCTTGTGTGCCTTAATCAATAAGGGCGCTAAGAGGAAATTTCATTCGTTTTCAATTTTGCTTTTATTAAATTACGGGCATAGCTCAACTGGTAGAGCGACGGTCTCCAAAACCGTAGGCTGTGGGTTCAAGTCCTACTGCCCGTGCAAATTCTCGCAATTATGGAAAAGTTTACACTTTACGTAAAAGAAAGTTATAATGAATTAATGACCAAGGTGACTTGGCCATCCTGGGCAGCATTGCAACAAACATCCATCGTTGTCTTGGTCGCTTCGGTGATCATCTCGTTGATTATTGCAGTGATGGACGGTATCTCTAACACGATTATTCAGGCTGTTTACGGCCTTTAATTATTACCTGATTTTTAGGTTTATCAAATAACTCTACCACCCCCATGTCAGAGGAAAAAAAATGGTATTCCCTACGCGTTATAAGTGGGAAAGAACGTAAAATTAAGGAGAGAATCGAGCTGGAAATTCAGCGTAGCGGGTGGGATAGCTTTGTTTCTCAGGTACTCGTACCTTCGGAAAAAGTTTACAAAATTCGGAATGGTAAAAAAGTTATTCTTGAACGGAATATTTTACCCGGTTATATATTGATCGAAGCTACCGAAGGTAAATTGATCGGCGACATAGCCCAGGCGATTGCCAACATCCCAAATGTAATTCATTTTCTTGGACGAAATGAGCCTATTCCTATGCAACAGGCTGAGGCCAATCGTATGCTTGGTAAAGTGGACGAATCTCAGGATATGGGCGAATCCTTAATTGAGCCATTTATTGTGGGTGAAACCGTTAAAATTGTAGACGGACCATTTAATGAGTTTGTGGGTGATATTCAGGAAGTGAATGAAGAGAAGAAAAAACTCAAAGTAATTGTAAAGATCTTCGGTCGTGGTACCGAAGTAGAACTCAACTTCATGCAAGTTGAAAAACAAGCTTAAGGGCTTGTCTGTAACATTGTATTTTTATTGCGCATAACCACTGCTGTTCTCGGACAGATCCTAATGCTTCCCTGGGGTTGTCGCAAATCTTGTAACGATTATTATGTTAAATTTTATCGTTACGTTCTATAAATTTTAAAATCTAAACTTCTAAGATAATGGCAAAGGAGATAGATGGTTTTATTAAACTCCAGGTAAGGGGTGGAGCCGCAAACCCAGCTCCTCCGGTTGGTCCCGCTTTGGGTGCCAAGGGGGTGAACATCATGGAATTCTGTAAGCGCTTTAATGCCGCTACGCAGGAACAAGCTGGTAAAGTATTGCCGGTAGTTATTTCGGTGTATAAAGACAAGTCATTTGACTTTATCATCAAAACACCACCCGCTGCAGTTCAATTAATGGAAGCTGCCAAGATCAAAGGCGGTTCTCCGGAACCTAACCGTAAAAAAGTTGGAAATGTAACTTGGGATCAAGTGAAAGAAATCGCTGAAAACAAGATGACTGACCTCAACGCATTTAAAATTGAATCTGCCATGAAAATGGTAGCAGGTACTGCTCGTTCAATGGGATTGGTTGTCAAAGGAACACCACCTTGGGAGCAAGTAAGTAAAGAAGAGTAAAATCTATTTATGTAGGGAGTTTTGAGCAGGGAAACCACTCAGAACGCTATTTCACCTCAAAATTTTTATTATTATGGCAAAAGTCTCAAAGAAAAGAGCTGCCGCAAATGCGAAAGTTGATGCAGGCAAACTCTACACGATCGAGGAGGCTATGGCGCTGATCAAAGATGTTAATACGACTAAGTTCGACGCATCCGTTGATTTGCACATCCGCCTCGGCGTAGATCCGCGTAAAGCAGATCAAGCTTTACGTGGCACCGTCTCTCTACCACACGGTACTGGTAAAACCAAAACGGTTGCCGTTTTCTGTACACCTGATAAGGAGGAAGAAGCAAAAGCCGCTGGTGCGGATTATGTTGGTCTGGATGAACTAGTACAAAAAGTACAAGGCGGTTGGACTGATGTTGACGTTGTAATTGCTACTCCAAACGTGATGGCCAAAGTAGGTCGTATTGGTCGGATTCTCGGCCCACGTGGATTGATGCCCAATCCTAAAACAGGTACCGTTACTAATGATGTTGGTTCTGCAGTTTCCGAAGTGAAAAAAGGTAAGATTTCTTTCCGTGTTGATAAAACCGGAATTATTCATAGCCCTGTAGGACGTGTTTCCTTTTCACCGGATAAATTGGTTGATAACGCAAATGAAGTGTTAGGAACAATCGTGCGGATGAAACCTTCCAGTGCAAAAGGCATCTATATGAAATCTGTTACTGTGGCTAGCACAATGAGTCCCGGTATCAAATTAGATCCGAAATCAATTAAGTAAAAGATAAAATCTAGCTGACATGACAAGAGCAGAAAAAGCAGCTACTATCGAGGACCTGAAAGAGAAGTTCAGTAATAGTTCTTTCTTTTACTTGACGGATTCTTCCACCTTGACGGTAGAACAAGTTAACAATCTTCGAGGATTATTCTTCGAAAAAGGTATTGAGATGCGTGTTGTCAAAAATACCTTAGCACAAAAAGCACTAGAGTCCTTCCCTGAAGATAAGGGATACGCCGGATTGTTTGAATCACTGAAAGGCCCTACCGCTATTCTCTTCACAGAGGTAGCCAATGCGCCGGCCCGTGTAATCAAAGAGTTCCGTGGAAAAGACAAAGAAAAGCCTGCAGTAAAGGCAGCCTACATCGATTCTTCCATTTTTGTGGGAGATAACCAACTCGAAGTATTGGCAGGCCTGAAGTCCAAAGAGGAATTACTTGGCGAAGTAATCACCCTGTTACAATCTCCAATCAAAAACGTATTGGGATCCTTACAGTCTGGTGGTACCACTTTGTCCGGGTTATTGAAAACACTGAGCGAACGCGAGGGCTAATACTGTTTAAAGAACTAAGTTTCTCTTCGGTGAATTTTACATCACTAATAAAGAAATTTAGGTTCGAATAGGCGATGACATCTAGTGCGAATTCAATTACGGCTTCCAAGCTTTTTTTCGCACCATATTATTGGTAACTTATTTTCGAAAAAATTAAATTAAATTTAAAATGGCAGATCTTAAAGAATTTGCGGAACAACTAGTTAACCTTACTGTTAAAGAAGTTAGCGAATTGGCTGATATCCTGAAAGACGAATACGGAATTGAACCAGCTGCTGCTGCAGTAGCTGTTGCTGCTGGCCCTGGTGGCGGAGGCGGCGATGCTGCAGAAGAGCAAACAGAATTCGATGTTATCCTCGAATCTGCTGGTGCCGCTAAACTTCAGGTAGTTAAAGCAGTTAAAAATCTACTAGGATTAGGCTTGAAAGAAGCTAAAGAATTGGTAGATGGCGCTCCTGGTGCTGTGAAAGAGGGTGTCTCTAAAGAAGAGGCAGAATCTATCAAAGCAGAATTGGAAGGTGCCGGTGCAAGTGTTACCGTTAAGTAATTACTACACATCACTAATTCTTTTGGCTGAAAAATCTTTTAATGCCAAGAAACGGAGAATTTACATATCAATTTTCCTAACAATAGGAAGGCTTAGCCAGTAGGTAATTTACTGGCTAGGCCTCTTGTTGTATATCCTTTTGGATATACATATATATAGGCTCATTTGGCGATTTAAAGTGAGCACCGTATACGCTAGAGTTTTTGGATATTCCAACTAAACTAAATCCGTCGATAGCTTCCGCTTGGGCTCATCGATCAAACAAATCAGGTACTAATGGCATCTAAAGACATGGTTCTAACTGAGGCTAAAAAGCGTATCAATTTCGGTAAAATTAAATTGGATTCCCACTATCCGGATTTACTCGAAATTCAGCTTAAGTCTTTTCAGGAATTCTTCCAACTAGAAACAACTCCAGAGAATAGAGGAAATGAAGGCCTCTATCGGGTTTTTCAGGAAAACTTTCCAATCACTGATGCCAGAAACATCTTTGTTTTAGAGTTTCTGGATTATTTTGTTGATCCGCCGCGTTACTCCATTGAGGAGTGTATGCACCGCGGACTCACCTACAGCGTCCCATTGAAAGCTAAATTAAGGCTTTCTTGTAATGATGAGGAGCACGTGGATTTTCAAACGATTGTTCAGGATGTCTTTTTGGGTAATATTCCCTACATGACGCCCAAAGGTACTTTCGTGATCAATGGCGCTGAGCGGGTAATCGTTTCCCAATTACACCGTTCTCCTGGTGTTTTCTTTGGGCAAAGTTTCCACCCTAATGGTACAAAAATTTACTCTGCCAGGGTTATTCCTTTTAAAGGTGCCTGGATGGAGTTTGCTACTGATATTAATACGGTGATGTATGCATACATCGACCGTAAGAAAAAATTCCCGGTTACTACTTTGCTGCGCGCAATTGGTTATGATTCGGATAAGGCTATCCTTGATCTGTTTGACCTTGCAGAGGAAGTTCCTGCCACGGAAAAAGAGCTAACCAAAATGGTTGGCCGTAAGTTAGCCGCTCGCGTATTGCGCAAATGGACAGAAGACTTTGTGGATGAGGATACCGGTGAGGTGGTTACTATCGAGCGGAATGAGATTATCCTGGAAAGGGACGTTGTGCTCGATGAGGATAATATTCAATTGATTGTTGATGCAGGCGAAGAGACTGTGATCCTGCAAAGAGAAGATGTTGAAGTGGATTACTCCATCATCTATAATACTTTGCAAAAGGATCCTTCTAGTTCTGAAATTGAGGCGGTACAGTATATCTATCGCCAATTACGTGGAACTGATCCGCCGGATGAGGAAACTGCCCGCGGTATTATTGATAAGCTGTTCTTCTCGGATAAGCGTTATAACCTTGGGGAAGTTGGTCGCTATAAGATCAATCGTAAGCTCTTGTTGGATACACCAAAAGAGACTTTGGTTCTTACTAAGGAAGATATCATTTGCATCGTCAAATACCTGGTGAATCTGATGAACCAGAAAGCAGAGATCGATGATATTGATCACCTGAGTAACCGCCGTGTCCGTACCGTTGGAGAACAGTTATATGCTCAGTTTGGCGTCGGTTTGGCAAGGATGGCTCGTACAATCCGTGAACGGATGAATGTACGTGACAACGAGGTCTTTACACCCATTGACTTGATTAATGCAAGGACTTTGTCTTCTGTTATTAACTCATTCTTTGGAACTAGCCAGTTATCTCAGTTTTTGGATCAAACAAATCCACTTTCAGAGATTACTCATAAACGTCGTATCTCTGCCTTAGGGCCAGGTGGTCTTTCCAGAGAGCGAGCAGGTTTTGAGGTACGTGACGTTCATTATTCTCACTACGGTCGTCTTTGTACCATTGAAACTCCTGAGGGACCAAATATTGGTTTGATTTCTACCCTGTGTATTCACGCCAAAGTGAACAAAATGGGCTTCCTGGAAACACCGTATCGTCGTGTTGAAAAAGGAACAGTCATTAAAGATGGTGTAGAGTATTTATCAGCTGAAGGAGAAGACTTCAAGAAAATTGCCCAGGCCAACGCACCGATCAATATGGAGAGCGGCGCTTTCCAATCTGATCGTATTAAGTGTCGGGAGCATGGTGACTTTCCAGTGCTGACACCGGAAGAAGTAGAATACATGGATGTCGGCCCTAACCAGATTGTTGGCGTATCGGCTTCTCTAATTCCATTCCTGGAAAATGATGATGCTAACCGTGCTGTGATGGGATCTAACATGCAACGTCAGGCAGTTCCGCTGATTCGTCCGAGCTCTCCAGTTGTTGGAACCGGATTAGAAGGTAAGGTGGCCCTTGATTCTCGCATGTTGTTAAATGCGGAAGGCCGTGGTGTTGTAGAATATGTAGATGCCAATGAGATTGTAATCCGCTATGATCGTACGGATGAAGACCAACTGGTATCCTTTGAAGATAATCGTAAAACCTATAAGCTAACCAAGTTCCGTCGGACAAATCAGGGTACTTGTATTAACCTGAAGCCTATTGTTTTAAAAGGGCAACGCGTGGATATTGGGGATGTGCTTTGTGATGGGTATGCTACGGATCGTGGTGAATTGGCACTCGGACAAAACCTGAAAGTGGCTTTCATGCCTTGGAAAGGTTATAACTTTGAGGATGCCATCGTATTATCTGAACGTGTTGTGCGGGAAGACATTTTTACTTCTCTGCACATTGAGCACTTCGAATTAGATGTGCGTGATACCAAACTGGGAGAAGAGGAATTGACTAATGATATTCCTAACGTCAGTGAGGAAGCCACTAAGGATCTCGATGAAAACGGTATTATCCGTGTGGGTGCCTGGGTACGGGAAGGTGATATCCTGATCGGTAAAATTACACCGAAAGGGGAATCTGATCCGACTCCGGAAGAAAAACTGTTGAGAGCCATCTTTGGTGATAAAGCCGGTGATGTGAAGGATGCTTCTATGAAAGCTCCTCCATCTACAAAAGGGGTTATTATCAATAAGCAGTTGTTTGCGCGCGCGAAAAAAGATAAAGTACAGAAGTCAGCTGAAAAAGAACTGATTTCCAAACTTGATGATCAGCATGCAATCGCTCTGAACGAGTTGAAAACGATCCTGGTGGATAAACTAATGACCTTGGTAAAAGGTAAAGTTTCTCAGGGAGTGAAAAGTATCTATAATGAGATGCTGGTACCCAAAGGAACGAAATTTAACAACCAGGTCTTGAAAGGTATCGACTACGCTACAGTAGATTACAGCAACTGGATCGAAGATAAACATACCAACAGCTTGATTGCTCGATTGCTGCATAATTACAGCATTAAAGTGAATGAAGAAGTTGGTCGTTACAAACGTGAAAAATTCAACATCAGCATTGGTGATGAATTGCCAGCAGGTGTTTTGAAGCTAGCTAAAGTTTACAT
>CBDUIU010000149.1:0-7935 GCA_965367335.1 uncultured Saprospiraceae bacterium | reverse complement strand
TTTGCCTGCGGCAGTACATCGAGACTAAGGGACTGAGACTGGCGGGACTTGAGTGAGTTTTCCGCTTTCTTAGTTAATAGTGCCTAACCTGAGACAAATTATTCAGGCCAAAAAGTCTACTTTTACGCAAAACCTAGCACCTATGTCTCGTTTTTATCTTTGCCTCTTGTTCGCACTCCATATCCTATCAGCCAATGGCCAAAACACCGTTGGGGTGATCGAATCTACGGACGAGGCCATGCAGGGTTATACTTTTTTCTCCCCTTTTTCATCACAACAAGCTTATTTAGTCGATCCCTGCGGACGATTAGTCAATCGTTGGGATCGAGGTACTTTGCCGGGCTTAGCAGCACATTTTCTGGAAAACGGCCTAATGTTACGTACTTATAAAGTCGACCCCTCTGGCCCCTTTACCTCAGCTAGTAACGCCGGTGGGATAGAACTGGTAGACTGGGATAATAATACGGTCTGGTCTTATGAAATCAATACCCCGACAGAGTTATCCCATCACGATGTTGCCTATCTGCCTAATGGGAATCTATTGGCCCTGGTCTGGGAAATTACACCGGGAGATGAGGTGATTGCCTTAGGCAGAGATCCCACACAAATTGCCGTTGAAGGGTTTATGTGGTCGGAAAAAATTTTGGAGTTAGAACCGGTGGGGACAGATTCAGCCAACATCGTCTGGCAATGGGAAATCAAAGATCATTATATTCAGGATTTTGATTCGACCAAAGCAAATTATGGCGTCGTAAGCCAACATCCCGAATTGTTTAACATTAATCTTCCGGACCTAAATAGTTCGAATTCAAATGCTACTCGCGACTGGAATCATTTTAACGCCATCGACTATCATCCTGAATTAGACCAAATCCTGATTAGTGTGCGAAACTCCGATGAAATCTGGATCCTGGACCATAGCACTACGACAACCGAGGCTGCTTCGCATCAGGGTGGCCGGTATGGCAAAGGCGGGGATATCTTATATCGTTGGGGGAATGCCGCCGCGTATAATCGGGGTTTACAAGCAGAACAAAAGCTATTTGGTCAACACGGCGTGAATTGGATCAATGATGGATTGGATGATGGAGGCAAAATTCTGGTTTTCAATAATGGCAATGGCCGCCCGGGCACAGATTATTCTACTGCGGAAATACTTACTCCGCCACAGGATAGCATGGGTTTTTACACTAGTTCTCCTTCCCTACCCTTTGGCCCTGAATTACCGGAATGGGTCTATGGCCAGCAAATCAACGAACGCCTTTATTCTCCCTATCTCTCAAATGCCCAACGTCTGGCAAATGGAAACACCTTGTTGAATTATGGCTCGATTGGAACCGTGGTGGAGATCAACACCCAAGAGGAAATCGTTTGGAAATATGTCCTCCCGCTAAACCGGGATTTTCCAATTAACCAGGGAACTAACCCTAGAAATAACGCTACTTTCCGCGCTTATAAATTCCCGGGCGACTTTCCTGGCTTTGCCAATCTTGATCTCACAGCCGGAGAACCCATCGAAACAAACCCCGACCTATCAAATTGTGTAATGCTTACGCAAACTATGGAAGATAAGCAGGAAATTTTAAGCATCCGTACATATGGCCCTAATCTACTGTTGGTACATAATCCTACCGGGATGAAGGGTAGTTTGCGAATCTATAATATAGAAGGAAAATTAATGGAAAGCATGCCGCTAAGGAATCTGGAATTACGGGTAAAGCTCCATAATTATCAAGCCGGCTTCTTCACGGCTCAAGTGATAACCAGAGAAGGTGACCGATTCTTATACAAATTTATCCGGCACTAATCGCCCACCATCACCTAAGTGAACAGGAGCGATTAGTTTTTCTACTGACAAAAATAGGTGCTAAAAGTTTAACAATTCGATTTCGAACTGAATCACTGTATTACCAGGGATAGTACCACTGCCAAACTCTCCATAACCTAAGATTGAAGGAATATACAAATGTATTTTACCTCCTTTCTCTATTAAAGGGATACCCTCCTGCCAACCCTGGATCGTATTGCTAAGTGATATGGCTCGCGGATCATTACCGGTCTCATCAAAGACTTCTCCGTTCAATAAACTGCCTTTATAAAATACAGTGACCGTAGAAAAACGATTGGGACTTCCACCACTGCCCGCTTCTTCAATTCTATAATACAAACCCGAACCGGTGGAGTCTGCCTCCAGGTTATTATCGCTCAAATAATCCCGGATAATCTGTTTGTCCCTTTTCAACTGTCCGACCCAATCAAAGGTATCATCATCACAGCCTGCAACGAAACAAAGGGCCATTAAGGCAAAAAAGAAATTTTTCATGATAAATGTTTTTAAACAACAAATCCGTTTCCACTAAAACTCATGCAAAGATAGGCTCCTAAAATCGATTTACCGGACTTGCTTTCAATTTTTTACGTTGGATATGTTCTAAAACGTTAGGAATGACAGATGAGCTGCTTTATAAGTGATAAAATTAATAATGAGAAAATTTTAACTGAGGAAAATTAAATAATATTAATCTAATGGTTGAAGTTTAATGTTTGCCCAGCTTCACCTAACATATAGCAAAAAGGTTTCAAGACCACTGATTAAGTCCTCTTCATACTGTAGCCAGATAGTTAACCCTCTTCATCTAATCATTTTCCCTATATTAGCTCCTTCATTTCAAAATCTGATAAATTCCAGACATCACATGGCACAATACGTTAGCACACGCAACCTTAAATTTCTCCTGCACGAAGTACTTAAAACCACCGAGCTCAACCAATACAACTATTACCAGGATTACGACGAAGAATCAATCAATATGGCCATCGATGCGGCCAAGCAACTCAGCGATCAATACCTCTACCCTATTTATACGGAAATGGATCGCGATAAAGCAACCATCAAAGACGGGATCGTTTATACGCATCCAGGGCTGGAAAAAGCAATTAAGGCAATTGGCGAAGGGGGCTGGATTTCCGCGCATAGCCCCTACGAGGTCAATGGGCAGCAAATGCCACTAGCAGTGTTGAATGCGGCCTTGTTTATCATGTATGCTGCCAATGCCAACGCCGCCTGTTACCCCTTCCTAACCCAGGGTGCTTCTAACCTGATCCTCAGTTTTGGAAATGAAGCCATCAAGGAAAAATTTATTCCAAAGATGTATACCGGCGAATGGCAGGGAACCATGGCATTAACCGAACCTCAGGCCGGTAGCTCACTTAGTGATATCGTCGCTACGGCTGAACCGCAAGCTGATGGTACCTACAAGATCCAGGGTCAGAAAATTTATATTTCCGGAGGTGATCATGAAGGTGTTGAAAATGTAATTCACTTGTTATTAGCTCGGATAAAAGGAGCTCCGGCTGGTACCAAAGGCATCTCTTTGTTTGTGGTACCAAAGTATCGGGAAGAAAATGGAAATTTAGTCAGCAACGATGTACAAACAGCAGGTTTGTTTGGAAAAATGGGACAAAAAGGATACGTCGCTGCACATTTGATGTACGGAGAAAAAGATAACTGCTATGGCTATCTGGTCGGAGAAGAACACCGGGGCTTATCCTATATGTTTAAAATGATGAATGAAGCACGCATCGGGACCGGCTTAGTGTCCGCCGGGACTGCCTCAGCGGCTTATTACGCCTCTTTGGAGTATGCCAAAGTCCGCCCCCAGGGTCGCCATTTATCAAAAAAGGATGCCAGTTTACCGCAGGTTCTGATCATCGAACATGCGGATGTACGCAGAATGTTATTATATCAAAAAGCGATCGTCGAAGGAAGCATCGCTTTGTTGATTCAGTGTAGCCAATATGCAGATATTGCTCACGTTGCTGAAGGTGAAACTAAAGAAAAGGCGCACCTGATGTTAGAACTGCTTACGCCCATCGCCAAGTCTTATCCGAGTGAGTTTGGCACTTTGTCTGTCAGCACCGGTATGCAATGTTTGGGAGGGGCGGGTTATTGTGATGACTTTCCGCTGGAACAACTTTACCGGGACATCCGTGTCAATTCCATTTACGAAGGAACAACGACCATCCACGGATTGGATTTGTTAGGTCGGAAAGTGATGATGGAAAAAGGCCGGGCGATGAAATACTTCCTCAACGAGGTCAAGGACTGTATTGCCGAAGCCAGTCAAATTGCTGAATTGCAAACTCCGGCAGCGCAGTTAGGCCAGGCAGTAAAATCGCTGCACGCCATCACCCTGGAGCTAACTCAATTGGCCATGCAGGATCGCCCGGAAGTCTTTACTGCTGATGCCACGCTTTACCTCGAATATTTTGGTATCGTTACTATTGGCTGGCAATGGCTGCAACAGGCGATCAAAGCGCACCAAGGTTTGCAACAGACAGAGGTAGCAGATGAACAAGATTTTTATAATGGCAAGCTAGCTGCACTGCGTTATTTCTTCGAATACGAATTACCAAAAACCCTGGGTTTGCATCAGCGATTACAAAGTAAAGAAAGAGTGACCTTAGATACAAAGGAAGCTTGGATCAATTAACTGTGCCCGCTTTTATTTAATGAATCCATTTGTTGATGACCTTGGGAATAGACAGCAGTAATTTGTCTATTACAAGCCTCTTGATTATTTGGTGAAATATGAAGATTGTCATATTAGCATATTAATTTATTTTTCTTATCTTACTCCCTCAACACTTTACGCAGTATAACAAACGATGATTTATTTCCAATCATTCGTATTTCGCAGTAACTTTTACCCCTGAAAAAGCGTATTGAACCAACGTTAAAAAACCAATGTACACGACCTTGCATTCCCGAAACCCTCAGTTCCTATTTTTTCTAACATGGTCTTCTCTGGCACCAGCTGTTTTTTTCAACAGTGGCTAACCCTTCATACCAACCCGGAAGGTAAGTGATGCTACTCATCTTCCATCGCTTTTCATGCTTTTACCATTCACCTATTCACTCCAATAATCATGGCCAAATTAATCGTACCCGGCTCCAGTAATGAAGCACTTAAACAAAAAAGAATTCCCACCGGACAATTCATGGATGTGGAAATTCGAGAAGGAATTGACCTGACAGCTTCTCGCGGTGCCAACGACAAAGCAGTAATCTCCAATATCAAAGAGGATGATATTCTGGAATTGATCCTCGAAGATGGTTCATCCTGGTATGGTACCCTGGCAGACTATAAAGAACAGTTTTCTCCTAAAACGAATCGAAGTGCTCGCGGGGTTGATGAGATCATCATTGCACCTTCTATTGAAACCGGAGATGGTAGCAGAGGACTGCTCGGCAATCTCGCAATCAAAGCCATTCGCGTACTCGGCGTGGACCCCGTACAAATGGCAGCCGATGCTTTTGTTAAAAAAATTGAAGGTCAATTATGTGACACACCTGGCCTGTATCGCTGCCCGGATCCGGCTCAAAGTCTGGTTCCGATAGAAGGCGATCTAAACGTTGGAGCGGGTACCTATTTGCTACTCATCCACGGCACTGGTTCTTGTACCATGGGAGGGTTTAGTGGATTTACGGATAGTGGGATATCGGGTACCTGGCATAGTATGACCAGCATGTACGGAGATCGTATCCTGGCTTATGAGCATAAAACCCTTAGTATGAGCCCCCTGGAGAATGTCCAGGAACTTATGCAACTTTTGCCAAAAGGGATTTCATTGCATATTATTTCGCATTCCCGGGGTGGCCTGGTGGGTGAAATTTTGGCAAGAGGCGCAGCAAAAAAACAACTCGCTTTTACGACTGAAGATATTGAGGTATTTGAGGAAGATAGTAAACCTCGGAAGCGCGATATCGAGGCGATGAAAAACCTCAATCGTTTATTTGATGAAAAAAATATATCCGTAAATCAGTTTATACGCGTCGCTGCGCCGACTGCAGGTACATTGTTAGCATCGAAACGACTAGACCGCTATCTCAATGTCCTGGTAAATATTTTGGGCAAAATCCCGGGTATGGTAGGTAATCCATTTTATGAGTTTACGACCTCCTGGCTAATGGCGACCGTCAAAAAGAGAAGTGATCCAAATGACTTGCCTGGTATCGAAGCCATGATGCCTACCTCTCCTTTGATCCGCGTTTTAAACAACCCAAATTCTGAAATAGATTCTCCTCTGGTTGTTATTGCCGGAGATGTAAAACGCGGTGGTTTTAAACGAACCATGATGGTCCTGGCCTCTGACCTTTACTACCGGTCAAAACATGACTTTGTTGTCAATACCGCAGCCATGTACCGGGGTACCCCTCGGCCGGCCAATAAGGCCTTTTACTTTTATGATGAAGGGAATACCGTAGATCACTTTAACTATTTCATCAATCAAAAAACCCGGAATGCTATCGAGGCGGCTTTGCAATTAAAGACCAGCCCGGAAACCGGTTTTCAACCCTTGTTATGGGATGAAGGCCTACCCAGCTTACCCTCGACCGTCCGTAGTACTGGTATCAAACCCGTGGTCTATCTCTTGCCGGGGATCATGGGCAGCCATTTATCCATTGATAATAAAAAGATCTGGGTCAAACTGCGCGCCTTAGCTGCTGGCCGGGTGAAAGAACTTGACCTGGCAAACGGTAGTAGTGATGTGCAACCGTCAAGTCTGGTTGAAAGAGCCTATTCTGATATTTTTGAGTACCTCAACAATAGCCATGAAGTTATTCCATTCCCATTCGACTGGAGGGTATCTTTGTTTGATGAAGCTAAACGCCTCAGAGATCATATCAAAGAAACCATGGCTACATCTGACCAACCTATTCGCATCCTCGCCCACTCTATGGGAGGCTTGTTAGCTCGGGTCATGATGGCAGAATATAAAGACGATTGGAACGAAATTTTCCAAAACCGTCCAGGGTCCCGATTTATTATGATGGGTACACCTAATGGCGGGTCTCATGCCATTGGAAGGGTTTTATGTGGACAAGAAAAAATGTTCCGCATCCTGCACCTTTTGGATATGAAAAATAATCAAAAGAAGGTACTCGATATCGTTTCTCGCTTTCCAGGTTTACTACAACTGTTACCAAACGAAACGTATAACCATATTGACGAAGTCGACTTCTTTGATAATAGCACCTGGAAAATTTTACAGCAGCTTTCTGGCGATCGCCTGGATATGCCTGGTGAAGATTTGCTTAAAGAAGCCAAAAAACTTGGCGCTACTTTGAAAGCGAACCCTGTCGATCCGGCTTATACCTATTACATCGCTGGTAAAGCGAAAACAACACCGTTTGCCTTACGAAAAACGGACAAAGGAGAATATCGTTTCATCGGTACGACCCGAGGAGATGGTCGTGTACCCTGGGCTAGTGGTATCCCTGAGGAATTGAAAGATGGGAATACCTATTACATGGACACTGATCACGGTGCCCTGGCCAATAATAAAAATGCCTTTCCTGCTATCTTGGATTTGTTGCTTAAAGGGGAAACGGATAAACAAGATGTCCTCAGCAAAGATGCTATTGCCATGCGTGGTACCGCGGAGGTGGAAACGGAGCTTCCAACTGAAGATCCGGTAATGTTTCCTGATGAATTTGAATTAGAGGCGGCGGTGATGGGCTTTGAGCCTACCAGAGAGGTTCAGGTAAGTAGCAGCAAAGTAAAAATAACCATGACTTTTGGGGATCTGGGCAATGCACAATTCCCTGTGGCCGTAGGGCATTTCAAAGGAGATGGTATTGTGAGTGCGGAAAGGGTATTGGATCATTATTTGGAAAGCCGCCTTTCCGAACGACATCGTTTAGGCATTTATCCAGGAGAGTTGGAAACCTGTGAAATCATCATCGATCCGGATGAAGATCCACCGGGTGCCATCGTCATCGGTTTAGGTAATTACGGAGAACTCACCTCCGGGGCCTTGACCCGAAGTTTCGCACACGCTGTTTTGTCTATGGCGATCAAACAACGAGAACAACAATTACGAGAAGAAGGAGCCAATGCGAATCCAAGACCCAATCGAATTTCTACCCTG
>CBDUIU010000148.1:0-8011 GCA_965367335.1 uncultured Saprospiraceae bacterium | reverse complement strand
AGATTCGTCATGAACGTATCCGTGGACTAGCTGATGACGCCACATATCATCCCGCGCAGTTGGGACCAATTGCTTTTTACTAAAATGAGCGGATGGCTTATAGGTGAGGTGGCGCAAATGCAATGGCCGATAAATCGTATTGAACAGGTATTTATCTAATCCCTGCTTTGTCGTAGTTTCTATCAGTTTTTGCAAGAGGTTGAAATTGGCATCACTATAACGTACCCGTTTTCGGCGCGAGACCCGCATATGATACACTTGTTGCCAAATAGAGTCGACCCACCGAGGATCCAAATACAAGGAATCAGCAATGGGCAAGGTATAGGGTTCATCTCCGCTGCTTTGACAATAAAACTCATTGCAATCAAACCAGTACCGTTTCCGTTTTCTAACAGAAATATAATTGGCTACGGGCATATTAGGACTCAAACCGGAACGATGAGTTAACAATTGTTCTACGGAAATACCTCCCACTTTATTTTTTGTCGGAATGGGCAAATGTTTACGTAGTTTATCATTGAGCCGGATGCGCCCTTGCTCATATAAACGCATCACCCCCAATGTCGTAGCCGCAACTTTGGTTACCGAAGCAATATCATAAAGATCATTTTCCTTGACTCGTCTTCTTTTCTTATAGGTATGATACCCAAAGCTTTTATCATAGATCACATTTCCATTTTTTACCACAAAAACCTGCCCACCAGGCGTTACTCTTTTCCGAATAGCTTGCTGCATAATGGCATCAATCCCGGATAACCGATAACTTTCTACCCCAGCCGCTTCCGCCTGATTATATGCTAACCGGATCGGTTCCCGTTCATTTAGTTTCCCCCGGGTAAGCTGTGTCGACACCTGCACCGGTAGCTGCCCCTGCACCGTGATCCCTCCAAAAATGGCCTGAGCAGCCAGCGCTTCGGTCAGTTCATTACGCTCACAGATCTGGAGCATGGAAATGGTGGGATCAAAGTGCCTCAATTCATAGGGGTTCCCAAAGTTGAGGAGAATGATCCGGGTTTCTGCCGCTAAATCGTTGATGGTCTTTATGAGCCGGGCATGCCGCACGGTATCCAAAGCAACCTGATCCAGGATAAAGAAAACAGTACTGCGTTTGGCACGTTGCAAAGTCCTGGCCGCGAAATCCGGATTCCGGAAAAACTGGTTGCTCACCAGGGCGTATTTATTGACATATTCCGGAAAAACCTGCAAGGGAGATTCTCCGACTGTGAGCACGATAAAACGCTGGTGATGAATATCTTGTAAGGGTAAAAAACATTGAGGGTCATTAGCTATGGAAATAGATTGTTGGAACAACTCCTGTCTCATGAGTTCGTAATGATCGTGGACCATCCAGTTTTCAATTTCCTCCTCATAATTTAGCGTATCTCTGGAAGTATTCATCCAGTCTTTGGCTTTCCATAGTCGATCCAACCGTTGATGGAGTTCTGCTTCGGTCCACCATCCTTTTTCCAGCCAATACTTCATAGCTTCAATATACTTGGTGGGCGCATCGCTGATTTTCAACAAATCACTTCCGGCCAGCAATTGTTCTTTTAGCCCAGCCGTATCCGCAACTGAGGTGACGATGAGACCGTCAAAGCCCAGGTGTTGATCCAGGTAATTACTTAATACCTTGCCGCCGCCCCTTCCTGCAGTATCCAGAGGGAAAAGCTGCGGTGCTAAAGACCAGCCACAGATACCTAGCTGGGTTAATTGTCGATAAGGCAAGAGTTGACTTTCCATCTCGGCAGAATCCAGGTTAGTCCCTAGCAGCACATCAATGGATTGGCCGACAGGAAGAATATGCTGGGCTAGTAGCGACCTCGTCAAGCGAAGAGCTCGTTGGGTTACAAGCTGTTGATCATCACTAAAATAAGTCGGAGCAAAATTAGTATCCAGGGGGTTGTAAATCCCAATTTGTGGCGCTTGCACCAAATTAATACCAACGGCTTTGCATTGTTCCGCATACAATGCCGACAGCTGTAACTCGATGGAGTCCGCCGTAATGCCGGCCAGGGTCAGGGGTTGCGGGAAAGCTGGTAGGTCAGCAAAATGATTAAAGAGAATGCTGGGTTCTGTCGTACCGAAAAAAAGCGGGATCTCACTTAGTTCGCGCAGGCTATCCGTGAGTTGAAGATAGTCTTCCAGTTCATATCCCGGTAACTGCAACCCTCCGATCCATCCTTCGGCTACCCAGCTGACGATCTCTTCCGAAGTGAGTGAATCTCCTTCCCAGTATAAGAGCTGCCCGAGTTTTTCCTCTAAAGATAATTCAAGGAGTACGCTATCTGCCCAGGGAATAGTTTGATGTAAAAAAGGAGCAGATACGGTAGGTGTTTCCATCACGTTTTTCTCACAAGCCGTGTATACAAACAAAAAGGCGATACCCAAAAAGATGGATATGCTTCTGAGGAAGCCTAAGTGTTTGTTGATTAGCATAGTGTAAATGCGATTAGGTGGAAAGTTTATTAGGTGAAAATCAGGACCGCTGTGTTCTTGGACCTTTGATTCACACCAGTACTAACGATAAAAAGTACAATTATGTTGGGGGCAAAGCCTATGCCGTTTACTATATTGATGGAAGCTTTGCTCCCGTCTGCCAAACGACGTACAAATTCTAAACTTCGTTTTATCTTTGCGGGTAGGTTAATAATCCTGTGCCCATTTTAATTTAAAACTGGACCAAGTATAATTGGTTAAAAAATCCATTTTTCCTAGTGGCGTGTACTTGTATGATACGCTGCAACAATCAACTATCCACTTTTCCTCATGAACCGCTATTTTTCTTATATTTTCGGAAGTCTGGTCGCTTTGTTCATAATCTTTTTCCTGATCAATATGATGGCTGATCCAGTACTGCTCTCCCCTAACGATCCCCCTGCGGGTCAATTCTACCTTGGTGGTATCCAGGTTAATGAAGCAGATCAACAGCGATGGGTTTCCAGACTTAAAGGAAGCGGGATGAACTCGGTAGCGTTGACGGTCTATGCGCACCAAGGTGACTGGGACTCTGACCATTTCTGGTTCGATCGCAAAGATACCAGTATTGTACAGGAGATTAGGGCCGCTAAAGAACAAGGGTTGTACGTACATCTCATCTTACGAGTAGCTTTGCAGGATCGTTTTCCACGTAATCGTTTTCTATGGCATGGAATGATCATGCCCCGGCCAGAGAAGCTGCGCAACTGGTTTGTCCAGTATCGTAATTTTGTAAATTTTTGGACCAGGATCGCTACCCGCGAAAACGTGGATGTGCTGGGCATTGGCAGTGAACTCAATGCGCTGAGTGCGACCGTTTCATTAAAAACAATTCCAGACCTATATAATTATTTCGGCAATCCTGTTCGACAAGCCGCTCACGAAAAAAGAGCCTTACAGTTTGAGCAACAGCTACGCGAACAAGATCTGTGGGTCAGAGGGCTGGGCAATTATGCCGCTTTGGAAGATTACCTGGATGATAAAATTGCCGCGCAGTATGCCTGGGCCAAACAAGCGACTTTTGCAAGCCAGCCCAATCGTTTACAGTTGTTGAACAATCGTCGCGAAACCATCCGTGGTTACTGGGATTTTATCATCAAAGAGGTTCGTCAAAATTACCCGGGCCAACTCACCTATGCCTCCAATTACGACAATTACCATGAAGTTGCCTTTTGGGATCAACTCGATCTGATCGGTATCAATGCTTATTTTCCGCTACGCGCCTCCTCGGAAACTTTCCAAAGTCAACAGGAGCTAAAATCCATCTTGAAGAAAGGCTGGGAAAATGCTTTTTTTGCCATCAATCGTTTTCGTGCTAAAGAGAATCTTCTACACAAGCCATTACTCTTTACCGAACTGGGCTACACTTATAGAAAAAACACCACGCTGGAACCCTGGCAATCCGTGGGGTTCTCCATTCTCGGCGATCCTGGCCATGAACAACTGCTGGCCTGGAAACATCAGCCAAGCTGGCCAAAAGAAAGAGCCCTGGCCGTAAATGCATTGCAGGAGGTCGTTCGTTCACAACAGATCAATCTGCAAGGAATATTGTATTGGAAGTTGACAACCCATGATTACCATTTAGAAGTGGAGCCATTTGCTTTGCATTTACGAATTGAAAAGCCGGATGCTTTACAGGAAGCTTTGGTGAATATGGTCGAGTCGAGATAAACTAACCAAATATCTACCTTGTAAACCCACAAACTTCTCTGCTATCTCTACAAGTTTTCCTACTTTTGCACCATGAAACATATAATCGCTCCCTCGCTCCTGGCCGCTGATTTCACGCGCCTATATCAAGCCGTAGAACTATTTGAGCAATCCGAAGCGGAATGGCTTCATCTGGATGTAATGGATGGCATGTTTGTCCCGAATATTTCATTTGGCATGGATATCATCAAGCAATTGAGGCCCTTGAGTAAAAAGACCTTTGATGTTCATTTAATGATCGAACAACCAAGTCGTTATATTGAGCAAGTACGGGCAGCCGGGGCTGATGTCATCTCCGTGCATTACGAGGCGGAACGACACTTGCATCGCTGTTTGCAACAGATCAAAGAAAGTGGGGCTATGGCTAGTGTTGCCTTGAATCCGCATACGCCGGTAAGTCTTTTGGAAGATATATTGGAACTCACCGATATGGTTTGCCTCATGTCTGTCAACCCGGGGTTTGGCGGGCAAAAGTTTATATACCAGACGATTCCTAAGATTCGTAAGCTAAGAGATATGATTATGGTTCGTAATTTGTCGGTAAAGATCGAAGTGGATGGTGGCGTAGGGCTGCACAATGCCGAGGCGATCCTGAAAGCGGGGGCAGATGTTTTAGTAGCAGGTAGCAGTGTTTATAAAGCAGATGAGCCATTGGACGTGATTTCGCGTATGAAAAGTATTGGGAAAGATAGTGCGATTGTGTGAGGTTGGGACGGGGAGACCACTGGCTGCGCTGCGTTGTGGGACCGTCCATATATATCGCCTTCGGCAATATATATGGACTGAGGAACATGGGACTGAGTCTGGCGGATTTTGAGGTTTTCTTTTGCGTTTGGTGAAATTCATTATTGCACTTTGGGGAGAAGAAATACTCTGGTAGAGAACTGCGTATTCTTATTACTGATCATCATTTTATCTACTTCTGACCACATACATCTCCAATTTTATTTTCATTCAACTATCCAGGTATGTAACGCTTGTCGCTAATGCGTCGTAAAAGCGTTAAAGTTTTTTTGTGAGAAAAATATTTCCATAAACGGCGTTTCAATTTAGGGTAAGGCTATACGCTTACGCGACTCAAAGTCCCGAGCTTATCGAGGGATGATCCAACATCTGATTTATGAAAAAGACATTTACGACTGTATTCTTTACTTGCTTACTGTTCACCCTTTTTGCTCAATCTCAAAAGGCGACTGTTTTTGGTAAAGTCACGGATGCCTTGAGCAATCAACCAGTAGATTTTGTCACGGTGTATATCGACAAAACGAGTAAAGCTACGGAAACGGATCGCACCGGAGACTATGCCTTACAAATTCCAGCAAATGAACGTATTACCATTGTGTTTAGCCGGATTGGTTATAAGGAAACCCGGGCGGAGATCACCCCGACCTCTCCGGGGTTGCGGCGGAAAATTGACGTGCAAATGGCCACCGAGGATTCTGATGTGACGGTAGAAGTAACAGAAAGCAGGATCCAGGATGCCGGGATTATCCGCGAAAATGTTACGGAGCTTAAATTACTGCCTTCGACCACTGGCAACCTTGAAAGTGTGTTACCGCATATTGCCCTGGGTACCAATAGTGGCTCTGGTGGGGAGCTGACCTCACAATATAATGTGCGCGGTGGCAATTATGATGAGAACCTGGTTTATGTCAATGACTTTGAAATTTACCGGCCACAGCTTATTCGTGCCGGTCAACAAGAGGGATTGTCTTTTCCCAATATTGATCTGATCCGTGACCTCTCTTTTTCTTCCGGTGGATTTGAAGCTAAATACGGGGATAAATTATCGTCGGTACTGGATATCCGTTACCGTCGCCCGGATTCGCTGCGTGCTTCGGCAAGTGCAAGTTTGCTGGGAGCTACCGGACATTTGGAAGGTAGTTTTCAGGTGGGAAAAAGTAATTATCAAAAACTCCGGTATCTAATCGGGGCGCGGTATAAAACAACCGCTTATCTGTTAGGAAGCCTAGATGTTGAGGGAGAATACACCCCGAATTTCTCTGATATCCAAGGTTACTTTACCTACGATTTAACCCGGGACTTACAACTTGGCCTAATTGGCAACTTTAACCGAAGTGAATATAATTTTGTCCCTCAATCAAGAAGTACAGCCTTTGGACTGGTAGATTTTGCTTTAAACCTCTTTACGGTATTTCAAGGACAAGAAGTGGATGATTTTACGACCTACATGGGCGGTGCTTCGTTGACCTATATTCCTGACCGGGAGCGTAACCCCTATTATTTAAAGCTCCTGGCTTCCAGCTATCAAAGTGATGAAAACGAGCGATTTGATATCATCGGAGATTATTTGTTAGGACAAATCGAGTCCAATCTGGGCAGTGATAATTTTGGGGAAGTCGTTGCAACACTGGGAACAGGTACGCAGCAATTGTTTGTCCGCAATTACCTCCAATCCAATGTTACGAACATTGAACACAAAGGTGGAATAGAATTACAACTGGATGATGATGACGCCCGCTTGAGAAGTCATTTCGTGCAGTGGGGAGCCCGCTACCAGCATGAGATCATCAATGATGAGCTAAATGAATGGGAACGGCTGGATTCAGCTGGATACTCATTGAGGTATGATACGGACGCTGTTTTACTGAGTAGTGTATTAAAAAAGAAACATGATCTGAGCACCAACCGGATCAATGGTTTTATCCAAAATACCTATACCCACCGGGATAGTTCCAAAGAGCTGAAACTATCTGCGGGTGTTCGGGCATCCTATTGGGATTTGAACGAAGAATTGATCATCACACCCCGGGCGCAGTTATTATACCAGCCGCTCAAATGGAAAAAAGATATGTCATTTAAACTGGCGGCCGGTATGTATTATCAGCCACCATTTTACCGGGAGCTGAGAAGCCCGGTGGGCATTGTAGATTCAACTGTAAGGGCTCAAAAAAGTGCACACATTGTTGGTGGATTGACCTGGGATTTTTACCTGGGGAAAAAGAATCCTTCGAAGTTCCGACTGATCGCCGAAGCTTATTACAAACACCTTTGGGATGTGGTTTCCTACGAAGTGGATAATGTCCGGATCCGCTATTCAGGTGACAATGATGCAACGGGCTATGTGACGGGCTTGGATATTCGACTGAATGGAGAGTTTGTTCCTGATGCAGAAAGCTGGATCAATTTGTCCTTCCTTCGTGTCAGGGAGTCCCTTAATGATGTCCAGCACATGCGCCGGGAAGTTGGGGATGCGGAAGGCAAACCAGTCGAAGATGTACCGCGCCCAACCGATCGTTTCATGACCTTATCGATGTTCTTTCAGGATTATCTACCCAAGAACAAAAATATTAAAATGCATTTGAACCTATCTGTTGGAACGGGGCTTCCCTTCGGCATACCAGGTAATAATGAAGCCTATAGAAACACCTATCGTTACCGAGCCTATCACCGGGTAGACATTGGATTTTCTGTAGGCCTTTGGGATCAATCAAGGCGAGCGAGCAAACCCAACCATCCATTGCGTTTTACCCGTAAGTCCTGGCTCAGCCTGGAGATCTATAATCTGATGCAGGTTGCCAATGTGGCTTCTAATACCTGGATTAAAACAGTGACGAATACCCAATATGCGGTGCCTAACTTTTTGACTTCGCGGCGAGTGAATTTGAGGTTGAGGATGGATTTTTAGGGGGGCTGAGGGAGGAGAGAGGAGGAGAGACCGCTGCGCTGTGGGACGGGAGATCGCTGCGCTGTGGGACGGGAGACCGCTGCGCTGTGGGACGGGAGACCGCTGCGCTGTGGGAGGAGAGATCGCTGGGCTGTGGGACGGGGGCGAGCGCAACTTTAGCGATTGTTCGTTTTTTTA
>CBDUIU010000147.1:0-8026 GCA_965367335.1 uncultured Saprospiraceae bacterium | reverse complement strand
AGCAATATGGTACTCAGGTAAAACGCATAGATTTAGAAGTTTCATTGGGCGACGTTCGACCCGATATTCTACTACAAGGAGAAAGAAAAAAAATTGCGATTGAAGTACAAGCAAGTCCCCTTGCGATTGAGGAAATCCGAAGTCGAACAATAAGTTATCGTCGACAAAATATTTATGTCCTTTGGGTTGTCCCTTTTGACCCCAAACGAATGATGGACAAGCATGGAAATATCCAAAATTTTCGTGTATTCAAACATGAACGCTATCTATCTTACCTCTACTACAACAATCTCTTTCTCTGGGATGAAAAGCAACATTTTAGTGATAACTTTATTGTTCTCCAGCTTGAAGATACTTACACCCCAAAAACAGTATTTTATTCAACTGACTACAATGCCTTGATTGATTTTGCCCCCAAAAAGCGTAAATACATTAAAGCTGCCAAACGCGTTGCTTTTAATGTTTCTCTTTCCGACTTTAAGCCCGCCGCGGCCAAAGCTTACTCAACTAAATTTGTCCAATTACCACCACGCTTGGGATTTTATTACAGCTGGCAAAAATAGACTTGTATCTTTACCCTATTCAATCAAAACAAATTAAAAAGGGTGTTGTTCACTTCTGCTAAACTTCAGTAGCAGGTCGCAAAACTCACTGTTGGTTAGATTTTTTTCCTTGTTAAATGATTTACCGTTTTAGTAATGAATAAGTACAAACGGGCTTACCTAGAACTTCATATTGCCGTATTGCTTTTTGGCTTTACTGCTATCCTGGGGGATTTGATCCAGTTATCAGCATATGTAATGGTATGGTGGCGGATGTTAATCACCTCTATCAGTTTATTATTTATTATTCGTTTTGGGAAAAAATTGCAACATATGCCTCGCCGGCTGGTGTTAGCATACATGGGCATCGGCGTTTTGGTAGCTCTCCACTGGATTACTTTTTTTGGTTCAGTAAAATATTCCAATGCATCTATCTGCCTGGTTTGCATGGCCACTACTTCGCTGTTTACTTCCTTTTTGGAGCCCTTGATCACCCGGCAAAAATTCAAATGGTACGAAGTAGCCATTGGCTTGATCATTATTCCCGGAATGATGCTCGTCGTAAACAATACCGATTCCGCTATGTTTTTTGGTATTATCCTAGGTTTAATCTCGGCTTTTCTAGCTTCTTTATTTGGCACCCTAAATAAGAAAATGATCGACAAGGCTGATCCGCTAAATATTACTTTTCTAGAATTGGGCAGTGGTTGGCTTTTTCTAAGTATTGTCTTCCCTCTTTATCTTAGACAAATGCCGGAAACTACTTTTTGGCCCTCTTCTACTGATTGGTTCTATCTAGCCATACTTGCATTTTTGTGTACAACCCTGGCTTATGTTTTAACCCTGCGCGCGCTGAAGCATATTAGTGCTTTTGCCGCCAACTTATCCATCAATTTAGAGCCGGTCTATGGAATACTCCTCGCGATCATTATTCTCAAAGAGCACCATGAGTTATCTCCTGGTTTTTATTGGGGCTGTACAATTATTATTGCAGCTGTTCTCGGTTACCCCTTCCTGCGAAGCCGCTTTGAGGCTCCGGTAGCAAAAGAGTTGTTAGATTAGTTTGATGACCAAATGAGAAAAATACATTCCATCCGTGATTGCCATTGTATGCAAATCAAATATCTTTGCAGTCATGAATGATGAAAAAGCGCCCATATTGCGTTATTGCGAATCTCATAGTACTGCACCGGATCAAATTCTTTATGAACTGGAAAGGGAGACCCACCTTAAAACCCTGGCTCCGCAAATGATGAGTGGGTCCCTCCAGGGCCAACTGTTACGCCTGCTAAGTCAACTCCTAAATGGAAAACAATATTTGGAAATAGGTACCTTTACTGGCTACGCTGCGCTTTGTCTTGCCAGCGGAATGCCAAAGGGGGCAACTTTACATACCATTGAAGTCAACAAAGAGCTGGAGCACCTTATCCGGAAATATATCCATCGTGCGAATTTCGAAGATCGCATTCAACTTCATATTGGCAATGCCATAGATATAATCCCAACTATCGAAGGGGATTTTGATTTGGTCTTTATTGATGCTGGCAAGCAACACAATGCTTTCTATTACGACCTGATAATAGACCGGGTAAATCCGGGAGGGCTCCTACTAGTTGACAATGTGCTTTGGAGCGGCAAAGTGATCAAGCAGCAAAAAGACAAGGATACCAGGTTTATTGATGCTTTTAATAAAAAGATTCATCAGGATGAGCGCGTAGAAAACGTCTTGCTTCCCATTCGGGATGGCTTAATGGTGGTAAGAAAAATGTAACTGTAGATAACTTATGTCAAGCCAGCAAAAAATCCTATACCAAGAATTTTGTACTTCGCAGATAGACATTCCGCTGTTTATGCAACCTTGGTATTTGAATGCTGTGGTGGGAGGAGATCATTGGGAAGTTGCATTGGTAGAGCGACAGGGGAAAGTCATTGCAGCATTACCTTATGTTATAGAAAAAAAGGGAGGTGTCATTACCCTAAACCAACCTTCTTTAATTCCTCGACTAGGACCTTTTCTCGTTCCGGAATTCCGAACTTACGAACGCCAACATAAATACCTGTTTCACCTTATCGATCAACTTCCCCACTTTGAATCTTTTCAACAATATTTTCATCCCGGCATCACCAATTGGCTTCCTTTCTACTGGAATGATTTTCAACAAACAACTTACTATAGCTATCAAGTAGACCTCACGCGTAGTATGGAAGCTATATATAACAGCATGAATCCGGACTATAGACTTAATAAAATCAGCAATGCTCGTCGTTTTGTCCGAACGGTTTTTAATAATAGTATTGAAGACTTCTATCAGCTTTACCTGGCCGACCAGCAAAGTAAGCATCAAAGGCCTATTTCCTTTGACCATCTCAAAAGTCTTTATCAGGCATTATTAAAACAAAACGCCTGTAAACTATTCTGCACTATTGATGGTTTACACCAGCTGCAAAGTGCCTGTCTTCTCGTTTGGGATCAACAGTCTTCCTACGTGCTGCTTCACGCACTCAATCCCGAGACGACTTATCCGGATGCGATCATTATCATCCTTTGGGAAGCGATGCACCATACCCGCAATATTTTAAAATTACCAACTTTTGATTTATTGAGTGGAATGGACAAAAAAAAGGAACAGCTGTACCGGGGCTTTGGAACCTTACAAGTACCGTACTTTTCTATCAGTAAAGAAGTCAATCAACCTGGGTTGTAACTCACCAGTCATCAAAAATAACTAACATAGCCAAAATGCGTTTTGGTATTACGCAAATTAAAAGGAATTTCTTTTTGCCGGCCAACAGCCAGGCTAATCCCGAACACCCCGGATTTTACCTGAAAAGTCATTCCTGCACCCAGGCCTATCGCTCGGTCAAAATGACGCGTTGTAGCGGTAATGTCTTCCAGGTAAGCAGCATCCCCAAAGACGTAGAAGTAAGAATTGCCCCCCAGCAGAAATCGATACTCCAACGTGAACACCCCATATCGGGAGACAAAAATTGCTTCTTCATCAAATCCTCGTAACAACCTATTTCCACCAATACGAAATTGTTCATTACGATAAATATCTTGATCGGTAAAGAGCATGCCGGTCTGTAAAGCAGCTTTAATTGTACTCTGTTTTAGGATGGGGAGATAAGCTTCAATTTTCCCTAAAACAGACAATTGAAATGTATTTTGGTCAAGTGTGTCATAGAGGCTGCTAAAATTATAAGTGGGGTCGCCCTCATCTTCCAGGTCTGCGATATTGACGTTGACAGGGAGACGTTTGGTTCCCGCCCCACCTTTGAGCCAAAGCGACCAACCTTTGCGAGGGTTAAACCGGTAATCCAGTTCCTGCCGGACATACTCCAAGCCAAACGTAGTGTTCTTCACATCAAGCGTGGCCGGTAAGCGGCGAGTACGAATAATTTGTGCTTCGTCAATAGTTAATAAAGCCGTGGAAAACTTATTCCAAAATACCCGCACATAATGATTCCCTTCAAATAAGTACTGCAATCCAAGGTCAAACCTAATGTCCCGATACGTTGAATCACTGCGGAATTGTTCAAACTTACTATCAACGCCAAATGGTAAACCAAAGAGGTAGGGATAGGAAAATCGCAGTTCTAATTCCTGCGTTTCCGGACGTAAGCGCTGAAAATCAAAAAAGATTTGTTCTCCGCGACCAAATTGATTTTGCAGATCACCGGTGAGTGAAACCGATAGTTGAAAATTCCGCTCATCACCAGTCCCCCCTGGTAGTAAGCCAAAAAGAAAATCCCAACGGCTGGAAGGTTGATTGGCTAAAAAAAGATTGACTTTTGCTTTATCATTTTGAAAACTAATTGTCGCATCTTTTTTTTCCTTAACAAAATTTAATTCCCGGATGCGTTGACGAACTTTTTTTACTTTCTCCAAGCTAAATAATTCCCCTGCTTTAATCCCCAGGTAATTTTCCAGATATACTTTAGACAGCTTCACATCTCCTTCTACGTTCAAGGTATCAAATAATATTCGGCGGTTTCTCTCCAAAAACAAATCCGCACTGATTTTATTTTCCTTTACCTCTACTTGGCTTAGATGGACCGTGGCAAATGGATAACCATTGTTTTCCGCGAATGTCAGGAGTGACTCGCGTAACTTAGCCAATTCGGTGTAATGAAAATCGCGCCCCCGATATAAGCGCTCCCGAAAGCCAACTTTTTGCAATAAAGTCGGGTCTACATTACCTGCCCGGAGAGTAGCCCATTCATAAAGTTGACCGACATAAACAAAAGCCTGAACAAGACTGTCCTGTCGGATAACGCTATCAACAGACGCTTCCAGATAGGCTTTAGCCTGAAGCTGGCCCAAGACGGACCTAAGCTCATTCATCAGCGAAAGGGAGTCTGGGTGAATTCGGTTATAGTCGAGGTGTTTTTTAGAAAAACTCGCGGATTGGTCAATCAATTGTACATCTAATATCAGCTGAGCCGAAGCGGTAACCCCTCCGGAAAAGCAAACTATGAGAATCAGAAAAATTTTAACTTGAATATACAATGTAGTTGGATGTCGATTCCATTGTATAACGGGTAAAAAGAAGACTTGTTATCGTTATTTTTTCACTTCAAAATAAATAATATCGCAGGTTTCCAAATCCGAATTGAGAATCACTTTGTGTATTTCTTCTCCATCAATGATATTTACGGCGACAGTATTTGGTGGCTCCCGCCCTTCATTATTCGCAAAAACCATTAGATAGTTTTCTCCGAGTACATCTTCGATTTGTAGTTGAATGTCATGTGGCTTGGCTGCTAATTTATAGCGATCCAATATCCACTCTCCGTTAAAATTGAGTGAGATGATATCACCATCGATCCGTTTATGGTCAAAGAGCTGTAAGATGAGTACTTTGTTGCTAACTTTAATTGTACGCCCGGTTTTTATTTTTCGCTTAGTGATTTCCGTTGCTTTTGCTTTAGGTTTGCTGGCTAATTGATCAGCCTCAAGCGATTCCTTGTATCGAATATATCCCTTTTTTCCATCTAAAATTACTCGAGCTAAACCATTGCGAAAATCATATGCACTCTGAAAAATGAAACCAATAACTACTTCCCCGCTAGGCTTGATATATCCCCAGGCACCATTCTGATACACACGAGCTAACTGCTCATAAAAGTCACCTGCTTTTTCATATTGAGGGGCTATGACAAATTTTCCTTTCCGGTCGATAAAACCCCAGCGGCCATTTTGTTTCGCCCGTGCCAGACCATGAGAAAAATTATGTAACATCTCATAAGTAGGCTCAATGAGAAAACGACCTGTTAGGTCAATCAACCCCCATTTGCCATTGAGTTCCACCCTCGCTAAACCACCGACAAAGGATCCCGCGTAGGAGAAGCGAGGTTGGATCTCAAATTGGCCATCTGGCCGCAGATACCCCCACTTGCCATTGTACTTCACGGCACTAAGCCCTTCGTGAAAAGGTAAAGCCAATTCATAGCGATGAGGGATTACCAAGCTACCTTTGGATCCAATAAAACCCCAGGCCTCTTTGTTTTTCACTCCCGCCAATCCTTCTGATAAAGTTTGCGCTGCTTCGTATTGCAACGGGACAACGTAATTACCCTTTTTATCTACAAACCCCCATTGGTCATTTACTTTTACACAAGCTAGTCCCTCTCGAAAAGGGCTTGTAATTTCAAATTGCGGCCGAATGACCATTTCCCCTCCTTTATTAACAAAACCACTCTGAGAAGTACCCGTTGAAAAATTGATAAAGCCGGCTGTAGCTACCCCTTCTGTATAAGCATCAATTACATGATATTGAGGTTCCACCACGATGCTCCCATTTTGATCAATAAACCCTTTTTCTCTCCCCTGACGAGCGATTGCCCTTCCCTCATAGAAGTCATAGCAATCATCTACAGGGCAATCAAAGGCCCACTCATAATTGTTTTGGGAAAAAAGAGGAAATGTGCAAAAAGTTAGGCTGATGAGTAATAGCCGTTTTAATTTTTTCATGGGAAATAATTGTGTAACAAAGATAAGGACTTTGCAACGAATTGCCTGAAGTGATTTAAACGTAACAACCATTTGACTTAGTCTAAAGTTATTATCTTGGAGCAAACCCTATATTCATGACCAAGCTGAACAAAAGTATAAAAGAGTTGACGACCCAATCCTCTTTGGTAGGAAAAGTTGACTGGATTGGTATCCGCGAAAAAAAACACGAAGCGCTAACCGTCTTAACACAAGTTAGCGTTTCAGAAGACAAGGGCTTATCCGGCGATCATTATGGGGGGAAAAATAAAAAGCGACAAGTAACGCTTATTCAGGCCGAACACCTCAAAGCAGTAGCATCGATGCTGGGGAAATCCGAGATTGACCCAAGGCTCACTCGTCGCAACATTGTGGTGAGTGGCATCAATTTATTAGCTTTCAAAGAACTAAAATTTCAATTAGGCAAGGAAGTCATTCTGGAAATGACGGGGCTGTGTCACCCTTGTTCCCGCATGGAAGAAAACCTTGGCGATGGAGGTTATCATGCCATGCGTGGTCACGGAGGGATTACTGCCAAAGTTGTCCGCGGCGGGACGGTCAACCTTGGAGATGAAGTTTTACTTTTGCAGGAGTCGTAACTATTGTACTTGTTCTATTTCACTTTTGAATCAATGTTATCCATATGAGACTCAAAAAAGTTACATTTGAAAATGATAATGGCTATCAACTTTCTGCCATTATGCAGTTACCTGCGGATCGCCATCCTATCGCTTGTGCGATTTTTGCGCATGTTTTTACTGGTAACAAAAACCTTACTGCCTCCCGGCATATTAGCAGAGCACTAACTCAAAACGGCATCGGTGTACTGCGCTTTGACTTTACCGGCCTAGGGGAAAGTGAAGGTGATTTTGCTGACACTACGTTTACATCAAACGTTGAAGACATTCTGGCTGCAGCTCGCTTTCTCGAAAATAATTACCAAGCCCCGGAAATCCTCATCGGTCATTCTCTTGGCGGTGCGGCGGTAGTCTTTGCCGCCCAGCAGTTGGATTCCATTAAAGCCGTTGCAACGATTGGAGCACCCTCCGACCCAGAGCACGTAAGTCACCTGTTACAAGACAGCCTGGAAAAAATTGAAGCAGAAGGAAAAGCTAAAGTTACTATCGGTGGCAGGACGTTTACCATTAAAAAATCTTTTCTGGATGATCTGCGGCAAAAGCAAATGTTCAAGGTCCTCAAGAAAATGAAAAAGGCCTTGCTCGTACTTCATTCACCTCAGGATCGGGTCGTGGAAATTGAGAATGCCGCTCAGATATATCATGCGGCCTACCACCCAAAAAGTTTTGTTACATTAGACGGGGCAGATCATATGCTGACTGACAAAAGGGAAGCTGCATACGCCGGAGAAGTAATTGCAAGCTGGGTAAGTCGCTATTTAAATTTACCGGAGCGAGAAAAATTGAGAACCGCTCAGCAAGTCGTTGTACGGCTGGATGATGATTCCGCCTTCACCACTGAAATACTAGCCGGG
>CBDUIU010000146.1:0-8049 GCA_965367335.1 uncultured Saprospiraceae bacterium | reverse complement strand
TTATATTTTGACGCTACTCCCCTTCCGGAAAAACCTTCTGCTAATAATTCATATTTCCCTGGTGGCAAAAAACGATAAACTATTCGATTTTGCGCATCCGTTAACTGCCAATCATCATCATATCCTTTCAGCTTTACCCGGATTTTGCTATCATCCCGAGAGATATAATCACCCAGATAAAAATTAAACTGAATGCTATTTACGCCCAATGGAATAACAAACTGCTTAAGCTGATTTAGTTGCTCCGTTGATATCACCTCTTCATTGTCCTTGGAATAAAACTGCTCCACCGAATGCAAACCTATTGTTGGCGCAGGTCCTTTACCGATCATATCTCTAGTCTTGAAGGCACTGGCTCCATTGACATTACCAAAGTAAAACGTCCCATCCGGAGATTTCCAGTAAGCATAGCGATTAAACTCATGGTGGGCAATACCCTGCGTATGTCTTCCAAATTCGGTAAACAGATCTTCCTGGGTATCCCAATAGACTAAGCCGTTAAAAGTACTTAACCACCAATGGGTACTATCTGCCTGTAAAGCGCCGCAGACAAAACTATTCTTAGGTCCGACTCCCTGATAGACCTTCACATTACCTGACTGAATATCAAATACTTGTATCCCCCCACCATTCGTCCCCAGCAAGAGTTTATTTTCATCCATTGGCTGAATCAAAATGATATAATCATTTTCCAACTGGCTGTTCCCCACATTATAAATTTGCTGCCTTCCATTAAACTTATTTACCCGAACCAAGCCCTCCAGGGTTCCAACCCATAATAAACTATCCTGTGTCAATCGAATGATCCGGGGTTCCGCAAAATAGTCCAGCTCATTAGCATCAAATATTTTTAAAGAAGTAAATCGCTTAGTTTTAGTATCAAAATACGAAATACCTCCCTGGCGATCTTTTAGACTATGATGGGCAACCCATATTTTATAGTCTTTGTCAATTACAATCCCCCGGGGCATCTCGCTCATTGGATAAAATGTAAACTGATTGTTATCCGGTTGATAACGAGCCAAAAAACCATTGGACTCCCCATCACATGCTTTGAACCAAAAATCTCCTTGATTTCCCCGACACAAGCTACCACCACAACGAAAATAGAAAGGCTTTCCTGTTTCATCGATGATGGGTATTTTCTGTACAGCTCCTGTGGTCTTATCCAGTTTATAAAACCCATTAATCTCTTCTAAGAAATAAAGATTACCTTCCGGATCAGCTGCAATTCCTTTAATAATATTCCCCCACTCTCCCTTTGGCTCCGATTGTAAGATTGCCTGGGCCTGAGGGTTTTCAAATGAATAAGTCTGTACGTTGTTATTAATCGTTTGAAAAACATACTGAAAGACATTATGGGAAGGAAAAACATCCCGTGCAGTTGTATCTAACCGATGACCAATATCCATCCATTGGGTATCCCGTAAAAGAAAAATAGCGCCTAAAGGGTCAGGATAATGCTCCCTGGTAAATAGCAGGTTGCTACTGGCATCTTCCTTTATTTGTTGAAAAGTAACGCCGTCGGGTTTCTTGAAAGGTAAAAACTGTTTGGCGGTATCGACGTATTGGTATAAATTATCTCCATTATTGATCCCCAGCCAAAGTCTTCCGCTTTTGTCAGCATGGAAAAAATAAGTGTTTGTTGGCCCCAAGGGTGCAAATTCAGCAATGGTCTCAATCTCTCCTACGCTATATTTCAAGATGCCCATATCATCCACGGCCAGCCAAAATGCATGATCAAAAATAGCAAGCCTCACTATTCGCTCTCTCAGTCTTACGGGAAATGTTATTTTTTGCACCAACTCCAATAAATCTGGGTCGGAATATCGAAAAATAGAAATACTATATTCTTGATTCACGGCTATATAAATAGCTCCATCTCCAGCCTGCACAATATCAGCAATGAAATCATTTTCTGTGTAGGTATCGGTTGGAAATATCACGGGCCGCCGAAGCCCGCTTTTTTTCATTAATACATCTATTTGCCGTAGGCCTTCCTGTTCCAACAAAAGAATATTTCCCTTTTCTGTTTCAAACATCCGACGGATACTTTTCCCCATCCGATTTCCTTTTCCGGAAAAACGCTTATTATAATGAGTTTCGCGCTGGCCATCCCAGCGGATGAGTCCTGAATTGGTCCCCAACCAAAGTAGCCCTTCCGAATCCAACAATAAGTCATTAATAAACCGGGCGGAACTCCCCCATTCGGTTTCGTTCTGGAATAATTTATACGTGCTTGCCGGTGGCAAATCAGGATATTGTGCCTGACCACTAGCTAAGAAAAGCAGAAAAAAGATAAAAGGCAGGATTTCTCTTTGTCGTTTCAAATGTTCGTTTGTTTGGTGTTGATGTGTTTGGAGTTAAGCACCACAACACGAAGTACATTGGCTGTAATAATACTAAAAACCCAGGACTTTCTTATTTTCGCCTCATGAAAAATGAAGTCAATCTCCAAATTTTTAATCAATTTCCCACGCTCGAAACACCTCGGCTTTTGCTGCGTGAGGCTCGTCTTGAAGATGCAATTGCCAATTTTTCCCTTCGCACCAGTCCAGAAGTGATGCGCTATATGGATACGGCTTCTCCTCAAACACTTGCAGATTCAGAAAAAAAGATGCGGACCATTATCGGTGATTTTGCTCAGCAAAAAGGAATCAACTGGATCATCACCTTAAAAGGAAATGAAACAATGGTTGGTTACATCGGTTTTTGGAGACTGACCCTCCAACACCTCCGCGCTGAAATCGGATACGCCCTGCACCAGGACCATTGGGGCCAGGGCATCATGAGTGAAGCCATGCAAGCTGTATTACCCTGGGCCTTTCAATCCTTTCAACTTCACAGCATTGAGGCGAATGTGAATCCGGAAAATGAGGCATCAAAAAAATTGCTCCAGCGCTTTGGGTTTCAGCAAGAGGCCCTTTTTAGAGAAAACTACTTTTATAAAGGGCAATTTTTAGATTCGGCGATTTACGGATTGGTTTATACTGATTATTTCCCGACAAAAGGATGACGAAAATTACCGGCTTTTCAACAACAAAAATCCCAATGAATGATTTACCTTTGTACAACCTCTGAAACCAGGAGAGAATTACTACTTTTTACCATAAAACAAAGAACGTAACATGCACCAATCTGCTTTGGATCAGTTCGTACGCCGCCACATCGGGATCAATGCCGAGGATGGCCAGGAAATGTTAAAAACCATCGGTCTTGATAGCCTTGATGACCTGATTGACAAAACTGTTCCGAAGGAAATTCGGAGCAACAAAAAACTGAACCTCCCTGCCGCGCAAACGGAGTTTGAATACCTGGAGGAATTAAAGAAAGTTGCGCTTAAAAATAAGATCTTTAAAAATTATATCGGACAAGGTTATTCCGGTACAATTACACCTTCTCCCATTTCACGTAATGTTTTTCAAAACCCCGGCTGGTATACGCAGTATACTCCTTATCAAGCAGAAATTGCTCAGGGCCGTTTGGAGGCTTTATTGAATTTCCAGACGATGATCAGCGACCTTTGTGGTTTGCCCATCGCCAATGCTTCTTTATTGGATGAAGGTACTGCCGCGGCGGAAGCAATGAATATGTTTTATGCCGTGAAAAATAAAAGGGCCAAAGACGAGCCGCAAAATGAATTTTTTGTGGATGAAGGGGTACTCCCTCAAACTTTAGAAATCCTTAAAACCAGGGCAACACCAATAGGCATTCAAATTGTCCAGGGTAATTGGAAAAATTACAAATTCACCGATAAAACTTTCGGCGTACTGCTACAGTATCCGACCAATACCGGTGCGGTAGAAGATTATCGCGCTTTCACCACCAAAGCAAATAAAGAAGACATCTACGTCACCGTAGCTGCGGATCTTCTCAGCCTGGCTTTGCTGCGCGCTCCCGGCGAATGGGGTGCGGACGCAGTAGTGGGGAATTCCCAACGTTTTGGAGTCCCTATGGGTTATGGTGGTCCACATGCTGCCTTTTTTGCGACTAAGGAGGATTTCAAACGTCAGCTGCCCGGACGCATCATCGGTGTTTCTATTGATAGCCAGGGAAATAGCGCTTTACGCATGGCTTTGCAAACCCGAGAGCAGCACATCCGCCGCGAAAAAGCGACGTCTAATATTTGTACGGCCCAGGCCCTGCTGGCCATTATGGCAAGTATGTATGCGGTGTATCACGGTCCACAGGGTATTCGCTTCATCGCGGAGACGGTTCATGCCAAGACCCGCGCTGTTGAAAATGCCTTGTCCAAAATGGGCTTTACCCAAACAAACAAAGGCTACTTTGACACCCTGCATATCCCGCTGGCAGCCAAAGAACTTAAACAGATCAAAAAAGCGGCCCTCGCTGCAAAAATGAATTTCTGGTACCTTAAGGATGCCGTTCAAATCAGCCTTGATGAAACGACGACCATGGGAGATCTGGATAAGATTATCGCCACCTTTGCTACGGCCAGGCAAGCGACATTGACCAATAAAATCAAGCTGTCTAAAAGTCAGAAGATCCCGGCTAAATTACGCCGGGAAGTGGACTATCTGAGTCATCCTGTTTTTAACAGTTATCACACGGAAACCAAGTTGATGCGGTACATCAAGCGTTTGGAAAACCGGGACCTGTCTTTGACCCACTCCATGATTGCTCTGGGTTCTTGTACCATGAAACTAAACGCCGCTACCGAATTGATGCCGGTAAGCTGGGAAAATTTTGCCAACCTTCACCCCTTTGCTCCGCTAAATCAAACCAAAGGCTACCAGCAGATTTTCGAAGAACTGGAAGCCTACCTTTGTGAAGTGACCGGGTTTGCTGCTTGCTCCCTTCAGCCCAATTCCGGTGCCCAAGGTGAATATACCGGCCTGCTGACTATCCGTGCTTATCATGAAGCTAATGGCGAAGCACATCGCAATATTGCTTTGATCCCCTCTTCTGCTCACGGTACTAATCCGGCGAGTGCGGTAATGGCGGGCATGAAAGTCGTCGTCGTAAAATGCGATGATGAGGGAAATATCATGGTGGATGACTTAGAAGAGAAAGCCGAAAAGCACCGGGATAACCTGGCTGCATTAATGGTGACCTACCCGTCTACTCACGGTGTCTTCGAAACTGCCATTCATGAGATCTGTGATATCATCCACAAAAATGGTGGTAAAGTATACATGGACGGTGCCAATATGAATGCACAAGTTGGTTTAACCAGCCCCGGTGCCATCGATGCGGATGTATGTCACCTGAACTTACATAAGACCTTTGCGATTCCCCACGGAGGTGGCGGCCCTGGCATGGGCCCTATCTGCGTGAATGAAAGCCTGGCTCCATTCTTACCAGGCCATCCATTGGTAAAAACCGGAGGCAAACAAGCCACTTCTGCAGTTTCCTCAGCACCCTGGGGATCCGCAAGCATCTTGTTGATATCTTATGCTTACATCAAGATGTTAGGCTGGAATGGCGTAACAGATGCGACAAAATATGCCATCCTGGGGGCTAATTATATTCAAGCCCGTTTATCAACTGCTTATGATGTACTATATACGGGTGAATATGGACGCGTCGCTCATGAACTGATCCTGGACTTACGTCCTTTCAAATCCGCGGTGAGTGCCGAAGATGTCGCCAAGCGCTTAATTGACTATGGATTCCATGCCCCCACCTTGTCTTTTCCCGTTGCCGGAACCATCATGATTGAGCCAACCGAAAGTGAAAGTAAAGATGAGTTGGATCGTTTCTGTGAGGCCATGTTGCAAATCCGCAAGGAAATCGATGAAATAGCTTCAGGTGAAGCCGCTGTCGATAACAATGTACTTGTTAATGCGCCACATACCGTAGCCCAGCTAACTGCTGACGAGTGGGATTATCCATACAGCCGGGCAAAGGCAGCCTATCCCCTACCTTACTTGCAGGAAGGTTACAAATTCTGGCCGGCTGTAGCCAGAGTTAATAATGCACACGGAGATCGCCAGTTGATCTGTACTTGCCCACCGATAGAAGACTATGAAGAAGAGCAGGAAGGAGAACCTGCTACTAATGGTATTATTCATAAGAGTAGTGTTGGTGCGGTGTAGTGAAATATTTGATCATCTTCAATCGGATTGGACAATGAGTTGTTGTTCAATCCGATTGTTTTTTTAGATAAAGTTGAAATAACGAACCACCCTTACCATTCTTTTTTATACTATATTTTACGCCACCTTTTAGTTAGAAAAAATACGGTTTTAGATGAGTTGAGGAAGTACAACGTGAATGGATAATGATGAAATTGGGGAAAGGATAGACTAGGTTGCAAGGAAAGATAGTTTTATTTATTAGCCGATAATATAATTTGCTTTGGCCTAAATGGCTGAGCGGAGCAATTTTATGGGTAATAAACCAATCTTTATCTATCTGCAAACTTACTGACGCCAAAACTATTTACTCTATGACCTCCTCCTCCAAAAAACACCTCCTCCAACATCCATTATTTCTAACCTCACTCACCCTATTGATCCTCAATGATGCCTGGTTGAAATGGCTTTTTCACAACGCTGTAACTGGAAAACTATCGGACTTTAGCGGTCTGTTTGCCTTTAGTATTGTCCTTTTTGTTTTTCTTCCAAAAAAATGGGAGCCGTATACTTGCTGGATAAGCGGTGGCTTATTTTTACTGTGGAAATCTCCTGTGGCCACCCCAGTCCTGGCTTGGGTCAACCAAAACCCCTGGCTTCATTTCGGACGGGTACTGGATTATTCTGATTGGTGGGCATTATTAGTTTTGCCACTAGCCCATCAGCTAATAAAAAACCGAACACCTTTTGGTCAGAGATCAAGTTTTCATTACTTAAAAGATTGGCAAATCACCTCATGGAAAAGTACTATTCATTACCTGATCTTGGCAGTTTCCCTTTTTAGCTTCAGCGCTACTTCGCTTCTCCGCTACGAAATGCCAAAAGGAGATATTTATATCGGTGAAAGTTATAAAGTAAAAATGCCAAAAGATAGTCTCTTGGCAAAATTGGGGCAGATGGGCTATACCGTCAATCTGGACTCTGTTTTTCAGGATACCTTTACTACTCGCCATATATATGATGCTCCATATTTGCACTATTACCAAATAGAAAGTATTGCTCTGACAGCTTATGATACCCTCGCCAGCCTGCGATTTGATCTTTATCCCGAAAAAAAAGGAAAGCATTGCCGGATAGAAGTGATCAACATAACTTTGAACCAACCCGGTCATATGCAAAATTGGCGGCAGTTGAAGCGGGCCTGGCAGTTTTACCGAAAATCGATCAAGCGAAATTTGATCAAAAAAATAGAGTAGCGTTCTATTTGTGCGGGCGTTGAAAAAGCACTTCCGTATTTACCTTTCATTAGCATCTTTATACGCTTCGGCCAAAGCTTTAAAGTCCAGGTTACCTTTGTGGCGTTTTAAAAATTCCACAATCACTAGCGCTTTCTTCAAACGGGTATCGGAAGTTTTAGGTTTGGCAACCTGATAGATGAGCGTACGTTGTTTTCCTGGAGTTAAGGCATGAAAATAATCACTTCCTTCATCATCCATTCCTAATAATTCCCCCAACTCTTCCGGCATCTCCATCCCGTATTTACTCGTATCTTTTTCTAATTCTACTTCAACATCCACACCTTGGTTCAATCCTAATTTTTTCCGGATCTCTTTGTTTACATTGATAAAATAATCGCCTTTACCATCCGGCATGAGTGCGGCATGAAACCGATGTTGCCCGTTCAGGGTTACGACTACTCGACGATGATCACCTTTAATAAAAGGTGCAGCTTTCTCTTTAGAGACAAAGAGGTAGAAATACCAAAGGTTATCGTAAAATTTTTGCAGCGCAGTCGTGAACTTCACTTTTAATTATTTTGAGTAAAGGTAATTTTTTTTGCTGTTTAGCTATTTCACCAGCGTCACATCTCCGGCAAAAAACAATCGCCGACCATTATCCAGACGCACCCAACATTGATAAACGAAGACTGCTGGATTTAATGCTTTTCCACCAAAGGTACCATCCCAGCCTTGAATGGGATCGTTGGGCGGAAAATTCTCTCCGGTGAAAA
>CBDUIU010000145.1:0-8088 GCA_965367335.1 uncultured Saprospiraceae bacterium | reverse complement strand
GAGCCTGCTTTGCAAGCAGAAATTGCCGACGTTGCGGTTTTAAGGAAATACAAAGCCGGTGAACTCATCATGGATTTTGGAAGTTATATTAAAATGGTCCCGTTGGTGATCAGCGGTAATATTAAGGTCGTACGAGAGGAAGAAGAAAAAGAGAGTGAATTGTTTCTTTATTATCTTCATTCCGGAGAAACGTGCTCTATGTCCTTTTCTTGTTGTATGATGAATAAACGTAGTGATATTCGTACGACTGCAGAGGAAGACACGGTGCTTTTAGGAATCCCTATTAAGTATATTGACGAGTGGATGATGAAGTATCAAAGTTGGAAAAATTTTGTCATGCGTTCGTACGATCAGCGTATGCGAGAACTAGTCGCAACTATTGATAGTATTGCCTTTCAGAAAATGGATGAGCGGCTGCTCAATTATCTCCACCAAAAATCAGCAGCTTCCAGCTCCCAGACTATTCATACCACTCACCAACAAATTGCTTACGACCTCAATGCCTCCCGGGAAGCCGTTTCTCGCCTTTTAAAGCAATTAGAAAAGATCGGAGAGATCAAACTGGGAAGAAATAAGATCGAACTGTTGTGATTTAAATCACTGACATTTCGTGAGTATCAACCTAACTTGCACCTAAAAAAATATGGATTTTAAAAAATACTTGCCCATTTTTGGATGGTTGCCTAACTATCGAGCGGAATTGTTTAGGAGTGATATGGTGGCAGGTATTACGGTTGGTGTCATGCTCATTCCTCAAGGAATGGCATATGCGATGCTGGCTGGTCTACCTCCGATATATGGTTTATATGCTTCCATTCTACCATTAGTCATCTATGCTGTTTTGGGTACTTCTCGTCAGTTAGCTGTTGGGCCGGTCGCTATGATTTCACTGTTGGTTGCTGCCGGTGTTGGAGCTATTGCAGAGATTGGCAGTGCTGCGTATATTCAGTTAGCGATTGCGTTAGCTCTAATGGTCGGCGTGATCCAGTTATTAATGGGTGTTTTCCGATTGGGGTTTTTAGTTAACTTTTTATCTCATCCGGTCATCTCCGGGTTCACGTCAGCAGCGGCCTTGATTATCGGTTTCAGTCAACTAAAGCATTTGTTGGGAATTAATATTCCGCGATCTAATCATATCCATAAAATTATTGGCAATGCCTTTGCCAACATCCAGAATGTAAATCTATACACTTTGGGTATCGGTATTACCGCGATTGCCATTATCCTTTTGATTAAGAGATATAAGATGAGAATCCCTGGCCCTTTATTGGCGGTAGTTTTTGGTGTATTAGCGGTTTGGGGCTTAGGGTTGTCAGAACAAGGAGTGAAGATCGTCGGAGAAGTCCCCAAAGGCTTACCTAATATTGGAATTCCGACTTTTGACTTCGGTCAAATTCAGTCTCTATTACCGATTGCACTGACAATTGCCTTCATTGGGTTTATGGAAAGCATCGCGGTAGCTAAGGCAATACAGGCGAAACATAAAGATTACGAAGTAGATTCTAATCAGGAATTGATCGCCCTGGGGGCAGCCAATATCGGTGGTTCCTTTTTGCAAGCCTTCCCAACTACTGGCGGGTTTTCCCGGACAGCGGTAAATGATCAGTCCGGTGCAAAAACAGGGATGGCCTCGATTATCAGTGCAGCATTGATTGTATTAACATTGTTATTTTTGACACCGCTGTTTTATTATCTGCCCCAGGCTATTCTTGCCTCAGTGATTATGGTTGCAGTTTTTGGCTTGATTGATTACAAAGAGGCAGGTCAGCTTTGGCGTCATCATCGCACAGATTTTTGGATGTTGACAGCTACTTTTGTTGGCACATTAGTTTTAGGAATCGAAGAAGGAATATTAATCGGGGTTGCATTGTCCATGGGTATGATGATCAAACAAACCACTTTACCACACATTGCCATTTTAGGAAAAATCCCAGGGAAGACTTACTATAGAAATATTGAACGTTTTGAGCAAGTTGAACAACGCCCTGATATTTTGATCGCACGGTTTGATGCCCGTCTTTATTTTGCAAATGCCAGCTATTTTTTAGAAGAAATGAAAAGGCGAATTGATGAAAAAGGTGCTTCATTAAAGTTGTTTATCCTGGATGCAGACGCTATTAATGGAATGGATAGTACAGGGGTACATGCTCTACATGAATTGATGGACTATTGTAAAGATCGTTCTATTAAAATGAATTTGGCGGCGGTCAAGGGGCCAATCAGGGATGTTCTACAACGAGCTAAATTTACCAAACTGTTAGGCGAAAAAAATTGCTTTTTGCGTATCCAGCATGCAGTAGATCATTATGATAATGATACAGAAAACCAATATTTGGACTATGCCTTACAGCACGAAAAATAGAATGCAAAAGAACTATTTAGGCGTGCCGGCTTGCTTTAGTAAGTAAATACCAATGTAAAAGTTTATGTCATTTTTTTAACCTTAAGGTCAGCAGAGGATGTACTAATCAGCACGGGGTCTCCTACTTCCAGCTGTTTTACTTCTGACTTCGACACAGCAACTTCCAATTGGTTTTCACCTATTTTAATATGGATAAAAAACTTCTTTTCTTTTTCATAAACTTTCTTAATTATTCCCTTCAGCTGGAGAATCTCTTCTAGCGCTCCCCCTAATAATACTTCTTCTGCACTACCGGATTGTTCTATTTTTCCATTTCTCATCACTAAGACCCGATCTGCGAGCCGTACAATTTCATTGACATCATGACTGACTAAAATAGTAGTTAAATGAAAGGCTTGATGTGTCTTTAGAATATAGTCTTGTAAATGTGCACGCATCTCCGGGTCGAGAGCGGAGAGGGGTTCATCCATTAGCAAAATTTTAGGTTGTCGAACTAACGAACGGGCAAGTGCAACCCGCTGCTGCTGGCCGCCAGAAAGTTGCTGCGGACGGCGATTTGCTAATCCACTTAAGTCCGTCATCTCCATGAGTTCATCTATAATATGGGGGGCTTGCTTTTTTTTCAAAGCAAAATTTAAATTTTCCCGGACGGTCATATTAGGGAAAAGGGCATAATCCTGAAAAACCAAACCGATATCCCTTTGTTGTGGGGGTAAGAAAACAGGTATTGTCGTATCCAGCCAAATATTGCTACCTACTTGAATCTTGCCCTGCTCGGGCCGTAACAAACCAGCAATTAACCGCAGCAGGGTTGTTTTACCACTTCCTGATGGCCCGTGGATCGCAATAAAATCACCCTCCTTAAATTGAAGATCTACTTTTAAGGTTATTTGACCGCTTGCCGCGAGTAGTGATTTATGCAGCTGGATATGGATCATAGCTCAATGGATTTTGCTGCCTGCCGATTCCAACCATAGACGATCAATAGGATCAAAAAAGTAAAGATAAAAAGTACAATAGCATATTTGTTTGCCATAGCGTAATTCAGCCCTTCTACTTCGTCATAGATAGCAATGGAAGCTACTCTGGTTTGCCCTGGAATATTACCGCCAATCATTAATACAACTCCAAACTCGCCTACCGTGTGGGCAAAGGATAAAACTATCCCGGTCAGCAATGAAGGTTTAATGTTAGGAAGTAGGACGCGGAAGAGCGTTATTGTTTTAGATTTACCCAAAGTATAGGCAGCTTCCGTTAGGTTGGCCGGCAGGTTTTCTAAGCCAGACTGAATGGGGTGTACCATGAATGGTAAACTATAAATGACCGAACCAATGACTAAGCCAGTAAAAGTAAAAACTAAACGCACATCAAAGTTAGTTTCCAAAAAATGTCCGAAGGCACTCTGAGGGCTGAAAGTCAGGAGGAGGTAAAAGCCTAATACAGTAGGTGGAAGAACAAGCGGCATACTAATTAGAGCCTCCCAGAATGGTTTTGTGCGGGAGCGACTTTGGGCCAGGTAATAAGCCATGGGAATACCCACGATCAACAAAATCAGCGTAGTGATTGCGGCCAGTTGAAAAGTGATAGAGAGGGTTTGCCAAAAGTCGGATTGCATAATAAGACGAAAGATAATCAATCCCTGTATTACTTATACCATTCCTTAAACTCTTTTTCCGAAGGTCCTAAAAAGAAGAAGATGATAATGCCAATTACAAAGAGGCTCAAGTAGATCAGATTGAAGGCATCAACAAAAAAGAAAAGTAAGATGAACAAGTTACCAGACTCTACAATTGCACACCGTAAAAGAACCGTGTTGCGATAATGCTGCTGCTGAATGTCAGGATAGGTAAAGGCAGTAGCTTGGTTGAGTCGCATTCGGTTGAGAATGAACGCAACCAAAATTGTAGTTATGCTTAATAGTGGACCCAGTAAGGTGGTATTATTATCAACACTTACCACTCCCAGCCTTTCGCTGGTAGATAAATAAACTACGATAAGTCCAAATAGAAGTTGGCCTGCCAGCAGCGCAAGATGAATTGTTTTAATGGTTTTCAAGGTGTATTTAATTACTCGAACAGTTGAAGAAATAGGGCAAAGAAAATCAAGGGATTGTGGCATGCGGCACAACCAAGCAGTATTTTCTTTTAACAAAAAATTTTTAGATAATGAATTCGCTTCTCTTACGACTAATATATAAAAGCCGTCATTAATCATACAATTAATGACGGCTTTTGTTCTTATAAGTTAATTTGGAAAACTAAGGAAACCTTAACGGATCCCGTGCATTAATTTTTTAATTACAGGATAAAGTAGGATTGACAATATGCCGAGCGCAAACGAAATACCAGTCAAAATCCAGAAAAAATAACTTAACCCATTTTCCTGAGCGATACCTTCTGATGCTTCACCAAAAACACCGGCGAGCTTCATCCCGATTGCTACCGCTAGATACCAAACACCAAACATGAAGGCAATCATTCTTCCCGGAACCAATTTGCTCACATAAGAAAGCGCTACGGGTGACACACATAACTCCCCTAAGGTATGGAACAAGTATACCAGAATTAGCCAAATCATACTTACTGCAGCGGTTTGTGCTCCGGGCTCAATACCACTAGCGCCGAATGCGACACAAGCCATGCCTAAACCTAAGAGAAACATACCAATACCATATTTTACATTAGCATTTGGGTTGTATTTGCTTTCCCACCATTTGGCAAAGAGCGGTGCAAAGGTGATGATAAACAAGGAATTCAAAACGCCAAACCAAGATGCTGGAACCTCTGTTACATCCTTCATGAATTCTTCCCGCAACATCCAAATAGCAATCCCCCAAATGATGATGAAACTTGTGGCTAGGAAGATATTAGACCAGGCGTACCTGGCAAAGGTTTGTTTAAATAATAGTGAAAGCACCCAGGTAATAATCCCTAATGGAATAAGCGTCATCAGCGAGTTAGCAATTTTAAAAGTTAATCCGGCACTTCCTTCTAAAATTCTATCCGTATAGTCTCTTGCAAAAATAGTGAGAGAGCCTGGCGCCTGTTCAAAAATGGCCCAGAAGAAAATCGTCACAAAGGCAAAAAACATGACAGCAATCATTCGTTCCCGGGTAATTTTAGAATACTGAGTCAAACGATAGAATAAGACAAATAGAAAAAGCACAAATGCTGTAATGATGGTAACCGTTGGTCCAGCTACTCCTGCGATTTCAAAGTTGAGAAAGTTAGTCTCCCCACCAGATATTTTAGAAACCGGATCATTTAGAATCCAGGTTAAACCCATAGCCCCGGCTAAACCACCTAGCACCAATTGCCAAGTTTGGAAAGGGTTTCTCTTATCCCCGTCTTCAATAGCAATAGCAGCTTGTTCTGTTGCACTTTTTGGCTTTAAACCAACATCCCCAAAAATATTTTGCGCTAACCAAAACTGTAATAAACCAAATAACATGAAAATACCAGCCAAGCCAAATCCAAAGGACCAGCCTACTTTTTCACCGAGATAACCACAAAGCAAAATACCTAAAAAGGCTCCGGCATTTACCCCCATATAGAAAATAGTATAAGCCCCATCCTTTTTCTCCGGATGCTCTTTATACATCTCTGAAATAATGGAGGTCATATTAGGCTTAAAAAAGCCACTACCAAAAACGAGTAATGTAAGACCGGTATAAATAAAGAACGGTGTCTCAATTGCCATACAGCCGTGCCCCAGCGTCATCAGTAATGCACCAACAACAACCGCCCATCGAAAGCCGATAATTTTATCTGCAAAATAACCGCCCATCAAGGTAGAGAGGTAGACCAAAGAAGTATAAGTTCCAAAAATAGCAAAGGCATGTTCTCTAGGCCAACCCCAGCCACCACCTATAAGTGCTGTGGTAAAAAAGAGAACTAATAGGGATCTCATTCCATAATAAGAAAAGCGTTCCCACATTTCCGTGAAGAATAACACGAATAATCCGGATGGATGGCCGAGTACCGTACTACTGAAAAAATCTTTTCTCGATTCTGAACTCATTTAATTTAAATTTTAATTATTTGGTTGAATAATTTGACTTTGGCTAAAGGGATTTTATTAAAAAATAGATCGCTGCTTGTATAACGAACAGCGATCTATTTTTTAATTTATTATACGATGGCTTCTTGTTCTGTTTCCTCAGCACCATGGGTCAGGCGTTTTAGAGGCTTTAGAATAAGTATAACCAATATCCCAAAAACGGTGCAAAATATTGCGATGCCGGTAAAGATCTTAAATTCTCCTAATGATACTGACCACTCTCCTAGAAGGCCCGCAACTTTATTTCCTAAACCCGTAGCTGCGAAGTAAGCTCCCATCATGAAAGCTACCCATCTTTCAGGCGCAAGTTTTGTGATGAAAGAAAGGGCTACTGGAGAGGCACAAAGTTCTCCTATAGTGTGGAATAAATAAGCGAGTATCAACCATTGCATGCCTGACTTATTCATGATTTCACCAGCAGTATTATATGTAACTTCCATACTAGCCTTACTCATAAATAAGAATCCCCATCCCATAATAACAACCCCAATAGCCATCTTGAAAAGAGATGATGACTCGCGACCTCTGGATTTCCACCATCCCCAGAAAAGGCCTACGAGTGTGGCAAAGACTAAAATAAAAATAGCATTTACGGATTGAAACCAAGAGGCTGGAACTTCAAAATTACCTAACATGAGGTTAGTCTTTTCTTTTGCATAGACATTCAGTAAACCACCAGCTTGCTCAAATGAACCCCAAAATACTATAATGATCAAAAAAGAAAGGTAGGTCACTAAAATTCTATCTTTTTCAGTTGGATTACCATCATTATAAATTACTATACCGACTCCTACCGCAAACGCCAATGCGATCACTAATGCCCCATATGACCATCCGATGAAGTACCATATTGCAACACCTGCCAATGCGGTGATTGCAAACCCAATTAAAGAATTAGTATGTATGAATATGTCTTTGATTAGGCTTGGTCTAGCAATATCTCCTCCTTTATCAGTGGTTACAAGATTACCTACATGAGTAAGGTATTTTTGCCCCCACATATAAGTTAATTGACCAATTAACATCCCAATTCCTGCCATCCCAAAACCATAATGCCATCCTATGTTTTCGCCAACATAACCAACAGCAAGGGCTGAAGCAGCAGCACCAAGATTGATCCCCATATAAAATATGTAAAATCCCATATCTCTTCGATCATCTCCTTTTGGATAGAGACCACCAACCATGGTTGAAATATTAGGTTTTAGACAACCAACACCCAATACAATCAGAAACAATCCCGTATAGAACGCCCAAGGGGCCTCAATGGCTAATGTTCCATGCCCCAGGCATAGTAGAATCCCTCCTATAAATACTGCTTTTTTCTGACCCAGAAATCTATCAGCCAAGATCCCTCCAGGTATAGATGCTACATAAACGAACATGGTGTACCATCCATATAAGGCATAGGCACTATCTTCAGCCCATCCAAGTCCAGGATTATCCCCTGCAGTCGTGGAAACTAGGTAAAGCACTAATATAGCGCGCATACCATAGTAGGAAAATCTTTCCCACATTTCTGTCAGGAATAATATGTATAGCCCTACCGGATGACCTAAAAATGTTGATTGATCTTTAAATGCAGTTTGATTCATGTAAGCGTGATTTTGATAAAACAGCACTAAAAATATACTTTCTAACGCAGATTCCGGCAAAATCATCTGGAT
>CBDUIU010000144.1:0-8124 GCA_965367335.1 uncultured Saprospiraceae bacterium | reverse complement strand
CCCTTGGTTACTGTGTCTGGTGAGAATAAGAAAGTAAAAAAGCCATCATACAGCGTATGCATAAATGGACTCTTTTCCTTATTTGGTTCTAATTTTTTTACAAAACTTAATAAACCCATGTTAATCTATTCTTATCCTTAATTAAGGAAGTTTTTTATCAAAAATATCTAGGACAAAAGAAACAGCAAAACTTAGCTTTGCTCCCGCACGACATTTAAACCTTGACGTAGGATCTTTTGTAATGGCTGTTTTGAAGTACAAACAAATTCGCATAGTGCCACATCTTCTTCGCTCAATTCATAGATACCCAAGCCTTCCATCCGTTCAAAGTCATTGACAATGATCGCTTTCATCAAATGTTGTGGGTAAATATCCATCGGCAGCACTTTCTCATACTGTCCCGTCACTACAAAAGCTCGATGCTCACCATGCGTATTGGTATCTACATCATACTTTAATTTAGAGAACAAAGAACTTGGAATTGTGCTAGAAATTGACGGACGAGGTGTAATCGGTAATAACCAACCAAACATTTCGTAATATTTACCTTCTTTGATGACCGTGAGCTGATCATCGGAGAAATTAAGGAATCCCGTAATTGCTTTTTGTTCACCGCTCAGCACATCTCCAGAGATAAACCTCAACTCTTCGTCCGAATTCAATTCACTTTTCACCAGGTTTTCAATATTCGCCCCTTGGTAAGTCTTTATATAGCGAGGGTTTTTCAACGGAGTTCCCCCAATTGAGATAATTCGGCTGGCATCATACTGGCCATCGGTAAATAAGCCTCCCAAAGTAATCACATCTTGCACTCCCATCGTCCAAACTTTCTCATTGGCATTAATAGGATCAATGTGGTGAATTTGAATACCTACATTACCGGCAGGATGTTTACCGTGGAACCAATGCTTTTCCACACCAGTGGCTTCAGTAAATACCGCAGACGGTGCAGACTTACCGCGAGCATTCAGGCCTAAATGCACCTTTCCCGGAGTTAATTTTTTCAAAACATCCAACCCTTTCTGAAAAGCAGCTCCACGACCTTCGACCACCAAATTCATATCTGGAGCGAGGGGTGCTGTATCAAAAGTAGAGATAAATATTGCTTTAGGAATGTCATTCGCCTCAGGAACTACGTCAAAAGGACGTTGCCGGATCATAGGCCAAGCGCCACTTTCGAGTAGGAAGTTGACTAAATCTTCACGGCTACCACTCTCCAGATCAAAACTATCGTAGGTACGATACTTCATGTCCTTATCTGCCAAAATAACTACATTGGCAATAGAGCGTTTCTGGCCACGGTTAATCGCAACGACTTCTCCGCTTACAGGAGTAGCATATTTGATATTTGGACGTTTTTTGTCAAAAAAGATTATATCACCAGCTTTCACCTCATCACCTACCTCAACGGTTACCTTTGGAATCGGAGAAATACCGATAAAGTTACCGGGTTGGATGGCATAAGTGGTGGTGTTAACCGTTGTATCCACGACCCTTTCAGCTTCACCAGCTAATAAGATATCATGGCCTTTTGACAAATAATGAATGTGGGCTCCATCAACATAATCCGGGGATTTGGGACGAAAGATTTCGTTTAAGCCCGGTATTAATGAATAGTTTGCCCCACTTTTGTCCGCTCCGGTCTCTTTTGCTTCCACTAACAACAGATTATTTGCTACCAGGAATAAAACGCCTAGTAGAATGATCGCCGCGAGCACGATTAAAGAGGTGATAAAGATGCCGGAACCGCTTCCCTCTGATTGAGCAGAAGCTTGAGTAACAGTTAGGGCAAGCAGGGAAATCAGGAACGCGAGTTTGGTTATTCCGTTTTTCAAAATGCTCTCCTTTAAATTGTGAAAAAAAATAGACTCATCGTAATACTTCATCAGTATCCTAAAATTAACGAGCCCGGAAAATCAGCGCAAATATATAAAGGTTTAACAGTAATTATAGTGCAGGGTTTCTTTATTTTAAAAAGGCAGCCGCTATTTAGATTTAATCCAAATAAATGGAAAATGATTGATTTTCCTGAAAGCTGGCCAACATCGAATAATACAGAATTATGGTTGGACAATAAAGTTGTTTTTCGTTTTCACAGCTTACATTATATAAGGTAGCTGGTACGCCTCGAAACAAACTTCCCCATCGCCAACTCCACTCATCTATTGTTTTATTGGAGCCAGTATCATACCACCAAGCGGTGTACAATTGCTCTTTTTCTTTGCTTATGCGGCCAATCATCATTTGAGCATTTCCTATGTGAACCTTACGAACTTGATCAAATTGATACCCTTCCCCCAACCAGCATATGCGTGGATCATGCGCCGCTTGCCATCCATAGACCGGAGGCTTAATGTAGATGAGGGTTCGGTCATTCGTATAGCGTAATACGCCATCTTGCATCACTTTCATTTCATATCCTGCAAGCTGAATTAGCTGCGCTGGTTTTGCCTTTGCAACACGATTTTCATTTTGGGTATATTGACCTCCCAGTACCATAATCCCCAAAAAGCAGATGGGGATGATGACGTGATAAAAGAGGAAATTTAATTTTGGAAAAAAATGCCATCGAATGATAGGCTGAGGTTGAGGGGCGTCCGCTTGCAAGACCTCCTTCTTTCTTCTATTAACGTTTTGCCAATAAATACCAAAACCCAGGGGTAGCACTACGTAAAAAAATAAAGCTATGATACCCGTGAACTCATGCAGGTAAGACGTAGGGGAAATATCAAATAAAACCAGAAAAAGCAGTCGTGAAAAATTAGCACCAATAGCCAACACCGTACCTGCAAAAATCCAAAAGACAACGGTAAAAACATTCTTATTCCGCATCTGCTTTCGTTCCCAATAGGCCAGCCAGGTAAGGGCAATCACCCAACTGGCCGTGAGCAATTTGAGTCCAGCACAGGCTGCATCTACGGAATAATCCGTTCCCATATACCAAATGATATTCCCCTCGGCCCGTGCGGTCTCATCTAAAAGGCTTAATACCTGGGCTGCCTTTTCACTCAAAGCTATTCGTAGCGGAAAACTTAAGATTTTTTGCAAGTATCGGGTTGCAGGAGCAATTAATAGTAGTAAAACAGGGATAAGCCAATTCAGCCGGCCAAGGTATTGTTCTACCCAAAACAACATGGCGCAACAACACACCAGGTAGATTAAGGTATTACTCACTTGCCCCGAAAAGAACAACACTGCTAAACCCAGCCCCAGCCAAGCATAACGATTAGAGGTCGTGCCCTTTTGATATCGACTAATAAAAGGAATCACCAAAAGTGCCAGGAGTAGCTCAAAATCAAGCCGATAGAAAGCCGTTTGCTCGTACAGGTATATCATCGGAACAGCTAATAGCCAGAAAATTGGCCAAAGCCACCGGGTAAGTATTCCCCGATCTACTTCCAACAAGTTTATGGCCTTTAATATTGACATCATCGAATTAAATTAATCTTCGCCATAATCCCACCATTAATCCAAAGCAGATTACTATCAGCACCCATTCTCCTGGTTCCGGTACTGCTCCACTATTTTTGATTACGGCATTACCCAAGCTGTTTTTGCTCTTCTTAATATCAAAACGCTCATAATCTTTGGCTGTCTCCAGCACAATCAGGCTGGAAACCGGACTGACAACAAAGGCTTCTTCTGCCTGCGCTATAAAAGCTGTTTCATCCTGTTCCCGATTAAAGTAGTTAGCGCCGATCTTACGCATGAGGTCATTATAGGCAAATAAGCGCAACAAGTGGTCTGGCACTTTTTGATCGCGATACTCGATTTTCTCCATTTCCTTTAGTAAAACCCCTGCAGGTGCCAACAAAACACGCTGTTCCGATTCAGGATAAACCGGGAACAAGCTGCTCGCCAAAAGATTACCTAATTCCAGCTGGTCTCCACTAATTAGCTGTAATCGCCTTAGCTCTTTAAGCCCTCGATAATAGTTCGATGGTTGCCTGCCAAGGTAAAACACTCGTTGAGGAAGGAGCTGTTTGCTCATAAATGCATTCAGGTTATGTGCAAACTGTGTATTCGCTAAATCGTTAAGGTTTGGGCTGGTTCTACTATCGGTCCCTATGACCAGGCTTTGCTCCGGATCTGGTAAATGGTGAAAAGGAAAGATGGAATAATTGAGCTGATTAAGTCGATTAAAGAGCCGCCGTTGATTGGCTTTTCCCATTTTTTTCCATTCCCCATCCCATACATATACAGGCAAGCCATTTGTTTGCTCCAACACCTGAGTAAATAAGCGAAAAGACCACCCACTATGGATATCCAGATAAATCGCTTTAGGGTGAAACGGTGCGGTTTGTTCAAAGTAAGGCTCGGCTACGATACCTCTTCCATTAAAGGCAAAAACAGCAGGAGCCACCTCGCTTTCAGCCAAACGAAGCCGCCACTTAGAACGATACCTGCCTTGGTAGACCCATTTATCTTGTTGTTTTCTCATGCCAATGGATGGCTTTAGATTAGAAGTCTTTCCTTCAATCAAGACCTCCACCTTTGCTTTGGCATTCCCCCAATACGGCCCTTGAAAATCGATGTTATTATATTGTAGTTGTCCATTTTTAAACTGGAGTGGTGAAGTAATACCAAGTTTGAATTTCCTGGGCTCTTCCGCTGTACAAGGGAATACGCGTACCGAGATTCGATTACCCTCCCGCCAATGGATTAGCAAAGGATCGCGGCGCTCGCGTCCGACAATAGTAGTATAAGCTGAATCAGCCTTGGTTTTTGTAGTTAAATAAGCAGGGCGTTCTTCTCCTTCAATCCAAAGCGCTCCGGAAGTTACCACTGCCCCTTCCGGAAGATGAAAAGTATAGATTGCTTCCTGGGTAGAACCCGATTGATGGTGGGCATTGTTTTGTATGGTCAGGGTAAGTTCGGTATAGGCTAGCCGATAAGCAGGATATAACTGTACCGTCGTATTTATCTGATTAGTACTAAGTGCTTCACCTGACCAAAGCCGTCGTTCTGTTTGATGACGTTGGTCGAAAATCGCAGTGAAGATCTTTAACCGTTCATTTGAAGAGAGCGACATGGGGCCAGTGATCATGGAAGCCACTCCAATGAGTGGATCATGTTTTAACCGGTTGAATCTTTCAAAACGATTCCAACTAAAGAATTCATCAATCTCCGAGTACTCCAAGCCAGCCTTCAATATTCGCTCATTGATCTTATCAGGAGGAATTTGCTGGGTTAGTTGAATCCAGCTAGGTAGTTCATTTTTCGTCTCATCCATTTCATATTGGAGCAACTGCTTTTGCATCAGCGACCACCTCCAAACAAATAAACTGATCATTCCTACACAGATAGCTCCACCACCAAAAGCCAGATAACGCATATCCGGTTGAGAATGAATATAACGTTTCAAGATAATGGTGAGCAATACAAGATACCAAAGGGGAACAAAGACATGTAGAGAGATACCGAAAAACAAAAATGCAGGTATGGAAATCGGTAAAATTGGTAAGACATAAAAAACACCATATAAAGAAAAAAGCCAAGCCAGGGATAAAAGTAATACGATAGCAGAATTAAGCGGGTTGGGAGATTTATAATCTTTCCGCAGGGCCACCCATAGCAGTGCCACATTATAAAAAAGAATAAACGTTGTTAACCAGGAGGTTGATTCCGGAAATATACGAATAGATTTGTTTAGTGAAAATGCACTAATATTTAACAATACCAATAGAATCACATTATTCTCCAGCGACCTAAATCGGTAGAACCGCCCATATGACCGATGGTTGAGGAACAAAGAAAAAATCAAATAAATGATGAAGAGTCCATAAGAAATGAAGAAGCTAAGAGCAGCAAAATCATCCAGGATCACCTCATTAAAAGGTAAAGTTAGAAAGCAGAAACTAGCGAAAGAGCACAGCACCATCGCTAATCCCGTTCGCACAGATACGTTATTTGTTAATTCCATATTTTGAATTTTTCAAAGTACTTTGTATTTCAAAGTAATAACTAGTTTTCGTTAATTTTTAGTATTTGGGTAAAAAACTTTTTGGAAGAAAACAAAAAATCCTATATTTGAGATAGTAATATTTTACCCCCCTGCTCTTTAACACGAAAAGCTACTTTCTACACAAGATTAAATTTCCCCGCTGCGAATACTATATGTGAGATAATTGTGGCTGATTATGTTTACTCCTATTGATATAGGTATGCATGATTGGCATTTAATTAAAAGGGCTTGGCAATAGTGTAGTTACTACTGCCACTGATTTTATTATTATAATTTTTAAACAATCTCACACATGCACAAGGCTAAGACGCGGCAAGAAATCGCAAACGAATACGGTGTAGATCGCAAGACCCTTTATCGTTGGCTTAAAAGGGAAAACATTGAAATTTCGAAGGGTTTAGTAACCCCAAAGGAACAAGATGTTATTTATGAGAAATTGGGAAAACCGACATTGAAACAGTCCTGAATTATACTTTTTAGATAAAACTGGAGTAAAACGAGGGTACTGCCCCAATTTACCCCGTTACCCGGTAATTACCAATTAACATTTCTGTTTATATTTGGAAGGTATTCAGTTTGAGAATTATTTTAAACTGAATCTATTTTTTTATAATTAAAAGGCAATATCATGAAAAACAAAAGTTTGAACACTTTCGCTGGTAAAATGGCGAAGCAACAGTTTGTTAATGTAAAACTCATTAGTCAAATCAAAGGTGGCAATTCTGAACCACCTCCAATTGAGGACGGTTTAGGAAGTGGCACCCCTTGTGCTATTTGTTGTGACTATCTTTGTGATTGTAGCTAATAGCTTAAACAAACAAAAACTTTTGCAGCAACCATTCTTCCGAGTTTTCGGAAGAATGGTTTTTTTTATCCCATCAGCAAAATTCTGGTAAAAATAAGTCGTCTATTGAGCCGAAAACCTAGCCAAAACTAAAAAATGCCCCATTATGCCCCATTATGCCCCATTGGTTTTATTAAAGTCCTCCTATCTTTGAGTTGTAATCAATCAAAAGGCAATTTATTGATTGCATGAGAGAAAAATTTTTTTAATCAATTAAAAGGCAAAAACATGAAAAACAAGAATTTGAACTTGTTTGCTAATCGTATTAGCAAGCGTCAATTGTTGGATCAAAAAACCCAACTTAATGTTAAAGGTGGTAATTCTGAACCTCCACCAATTGAGGGCATCTCATCTAGCGAACCTCCTCCAATCGAGGGAATCTAGAAAATGATCCAAAATAGAAAAAGCCATCTTCGCAAGAAGATGGCTTTTTCAATTATACCAGTATACCAGAAGAAATGACTCAGACTGACCTTTCCTGGAATTGCATCTGTTCACGCCAACGCCAATAACCAAATACGGCAATAACAGTATAAACCAACATCAACAAAGCATAAAGTGCAAATCCGCGATCGGCATATAGCCATATACTCACCATATCGATTATTATCCAATACTGCCAATTTTCCAGGACCTTCTTAGTTGTCAAATACGTGGCAATAAAGCTAAATATAGTCGTGTGTGCATCTACAAAAGGCTGCGCAGCATCTGTGTAAGAAGACAAAATCTTTCCTAATGCTATTGCTAAACAAACGCCAATTATTCCCCAGCGCAAATGTTTTTGCCAAGGCCAACGAATAACTGGCAACCCTTTGCCACCATGTCCACGCTGCCAATTATACCAACCATATATACCCGCTATTACATAGTAACTATAAAGCAAGGATTCGGCGTATAACTTTCCTGTTGCAAATAAATAGATACTCAACAAGGAACTGACAATTCCAAAAAACCAACATGCGATATGTTGCCTTGTCGCCAATACTACATACGCAACACCGGTCAATACTGCACTGACTTCTATACCACTCATGAGTTGTAAATCAACCCATAACTGACCTAACCATTCTGTATTCAGAATGGATTCTATTAGCATATAATCTTCAAATTAACTAGTATGATCAAATAAGAGGGGCTTCGTCCGCTTCGTTCATCACTCTATAAATTCCTAATTTCCGTCGTTTATCAAACACCCGAGTAGGTACTCTTACGCGGCGACTACCAGGAAGGAGCTCAATATCAACCAAATTAGGTTTGCGCTTTATTATATTAATTTCGATAGGCTTCTTTTCCATGAGTAAACTAGGTTTTTAAA
>CBDUIU010000143.1:0-8249 GCA_965367335.1 uncultured Saprospiraceae bacterium | reverse complement strand
ATAAAAGCGGTAGCACAGATGAAATAGAATAATAATATATCTTTGCCGGATCAAGAAGTTTAATTCTAACCTGTAAACAATTCTCACTATGCATACCGACTCCTTCGTCGTCACTGGTGGTAACCGGTTAAGCGGCAATATCATTCCGCAGGGCGCTAAAAACGAAGCGCTTCAAGTGATCTCTGCCGTCTTACTTACCGGTGAAAAAGTGACTATTTCCAATGTTCCAGACATACTTGATGTCCGTAAGTTGATTGAATTGTTAGATGGGCTGGGAGTCAAGGTGATCAGAATTGATCGCAATACCTATTCCTTTCAGGCCGATGATATTAATCTGGACTCTCTTAACGATAAAGATTTCCATGCCAATGCTCGCCGTATTCGGGGCTCTGTGATGCTAATTGGCCCTTTGTTGGCAAGGTTTGGGCGGGCTTTTATGCCAAAACCAGGCGGTGATAAAATTGGCCGTCGTCGGTTGGATACTCATTTTCTAGGCTTACAAAAGATTGGTGCGCAGTTTCGCTATCATGATGAAGCGGATATGTACTTTGTGGAGTCTGATGGAAAATTGAAAGGTACCTATATCCTCATGGATGAAATTTCCGTGACGGGAACAGCCAATGTGTTAATGGCTGCTTCATTAGCTGAGGGCACTACCAAAATCTATAATGCAGCCTGTGAGCCATACCTTCAACAACTAAGTCGCATGCTCAATCGAATGGGAGCTAAAATTAGTGGTATAGGCTCCAATCTGCTCATCATTGAAGGCGTAGAAAAACTCAAAAGCTGTGATCATCGCATTCTCCCTGACTTCATTGAGATCGGTAGTTTTATCAGTTTAGCAGCAATGACTCAATCTGATTTAGTTATTAAGGACGCACAAGTCAAAGAACTTGGAAATACCCTGACGGTTTTCCAACGAATGGGTATACAATTGGATATCCAGGAAGATGATATACATATTCCCGCTCAGGAACATTACGAGATCCAAACATTTATTGATGGTTCAATTATGACGATTTATGATGCGCCCTGGCCCGGTATTTCACCTGACTTGCTCAGTGTCGTTCTCGTCATGGCAACTCAGGCTCGTGGCTCTGTTTTGATTCATCAAAAGATGTTTGAAAGTCGTCTTTTCTTTGTTGATAAACTCATTGATATGGGGGCTCAAATCATTCTCTGTGACCCACACCGGGCGACCGTTATTGGTCTGGATCGGGTACAACAGTTGCGTGGCATTGAAATGAGTTCACCGGACATTCGTGCGGGGGTCTCTTTGCTTATAGCTGCTCTTTCTGCTCGTGGGACAAGCACTATCCACAACGTTCATCAAATAGATCGGGGGTATCAGGATATTGACCAGCGCTTAAATGCATTAGGTGCCGAGATTAGAAGAGAGTAAATGTGGATTAATGAGAAACGGAATTGAACTGCCCTTGCTCGATAATCAAGCAAGGGCAGTATGATATAAAAAAGAATCAATGTATCTTTTAGCAACAAATAATCATTTAATAGTAATCAAATTTGCTAACTATTCTCTCCTTCAAAAGGCCTTGTCCATGCCAGCAGCATAATAAAAGTCTAAGGCTTCATCAACACCTTTCTCTTTGAGTTGAATACCCTTTTTTGTAGCATTTACTTCATAAGTTACTAATTCACCAAGGACTGGATCATTGATGCTTAGATAGCTATGATTATTATGGTAAAACAAGGTCCAGGTAGTCAATTCCGTTTCAACGTAACCGCCGTGGAAAACGGTACTTATGTCTAATTGCCCTGATTGGTTAAAGACAAGAATACGTTGGGTAGAAGCCACATCCGTATCAATCTGCTCGATCCAGTTTCCACCGATTAAGTCAGCTTCTGTTAAACAACGGGCAGGAGAGGAGTCTGCAACCACTGTAGTACTGCAGCAAGGTTTGTTTTCATTTGGTTGAAATGCTGAGGCAGAATAAGTAAAAAGGAAGCAGATCAGGAAAATGGGAATCAGACGTTTCATTTGGATGGTTATTAGGTAGATTGAAATTTGATTTTAAATAGGTATTTGTGGTTGTTTAATTTTTAAATTACTTATCAATCTCTAAGCAAAATGACAGAGCAAAGATGCAAGGGTTGCTCCTCCGGATCATTTTATCTCGACAATCATCGTTGAATTTTCGATAAATGGAAAAGGTGGGTAGGGAACTATGTAGGGAATTGGGTAGTAGGTTTGATGGCATATTTTATGAACGCTTCATTCTAAAAAGACTCCTTATCTTCGCCCTTCAATTATATTTTCTCTTATGAACCGATTGATCAAAGTATTAGGTCTATTATATATTGTACTTTTATTAAGTTACAATGGGCAAGCACAAGACAACTACATCGAGTCCTTAGGTATTCGGGGAGGTCCGGTGCTGGGCTTAAGTTATAAACGCTTTATCGATGTACCCATAGCTATTGAGGCAATAGTGGGAATCGAACTAGAGGATGATCAACTCTGGTCATTTACAGGGCTTTATGAATACCATATATACGTAAATCCAGAGCTTAACCTGATTGGAGGTGCTGGTCTGACCATGGCCTTTGATGCCAATGATTTTAATCTTCTCGGAGATGTGTTGCTCGGGATTGAGTACACTTTTCTTAGATTCCCGGTAACTTTACAGGCAGATTATAAGCCGGCTTATAATGTTTTCAAAAATAAGTTTCTCTTCAGACTTTTTGGCGTGACAGTTCGGTATACAATTAAATAATGGTGGACGGTGGACGGTGGACGGGAAATTTTAAAGTGAATGTATCTTAATTTAGAAGATAGAGAACTCAAATTTCACTATGCTTATTAAAACTCGTGGCATTATTTTGCGCTCAATTAAATACGGTGAGACAAGCATCATTACCGATATTTATACTGAGGAAAAAGGGCTGCGATCATATATTATTTCCGGAGTACGGAGTGCCAAGGCACGCCATAGTGCGGGGTTGTTGCAGATTATGTCTTTAGTGGACACGGTTGTCTATCACCGAGAAGAAAAAGACTTGAACCGTATTAAAGAAATCAAAGCAGCTTACCTCTATCAAAGCTTGCCTTTTGATATGGTCAAAAGTGCGGTAGGACAATTTATGGCCGAAGTATCTCAAAAGACCTTACATGAACCCGAACAAAACCAGGCACTTTTTAATTTTCTCTTTCAAGCTTTTCAATACCTGGATCAAACGAAACATACAGTCAGCAATTTTCACCTACAGTTTATGCTCCAATTGTCTGGTTTTCTTGGCTTTCTTCCCCACGGGCATTTTACCGATGAGACGCCTTATTTCGACCAACAGGAGGGTCTTTTTTTGAGGGAGCCACCTCCGCACAGACACTATCTCAATCCTAACTTCAGTGCTCAAATTAGCGATTTACTCCATTTCGACCTGGAACATGGCCATGAATGCCCCATCTCCCGGCAAGATCGTAAACTACTGTTGAGTGCTATTATTGATTACTATCGTTTACACATCGATCATTTTCCAACGTTGCATTCACATGAGATTCTGGAAACTGTATTAGGTTCCTAAGGCTGATGTTTCTGGGAGCAAAAGTGTAACGTTTAATTCTATAATTCCGATTACTGTACAAATGGTGATATAGATTTTAGCGGTTTCCTTTTTGCAAAATCTAAAAAGCATTTCTACCTCATATTTACATAGATAGCGATTCTTAACTCAATATTTTGAAGAAAAGAAAGTAACAATGTTTAAGTTTTCATCTACCTTTCGATCAAAAGGTAAAATAACTTGTTTTAATAGATAAAAATTGGAATAAATCGGGTAGTTATTACCGAGGGCAGCATAAAAATTATTTCATTTCGTACTGTCAACACGATTAGAACAAGTCTGATGGGTTAAAATAAAAGCTCAAATTACTTCGTTTTTACCCCGATACCAAAACCAGCAAGCAAGACATATGACGACCAACCCATCATCCCCCTCCTTTTTCCAGGAAAAATGGCAGCTTTGGCGTAGTCGCTATGAGCAACTTTATGCAAAACGCCCCTGGGTAGCTCGCTTTGCCCTATGGGGAGGTAGTGCTTTTTTTGTAGGTTTTTTCAGTTTATTATTATTGTTTTTACTTGTATGGGCTGGTGCTTTTGGCCGTATGCCAGGCCAAGAGGAGCTCAAAGCAATTCAGAATTATGCGGCGGCGGAAGTCTTTGCTGCGGATGGAGAGTTGCTGGGAAAATATTATATTGAAAATCGGAAAAATGTTCCCATTGAGGGCATTTCTACAGATATCGTGAATGCCCTGGTCGCAACGGAAGATGCCCGATTTTTTGATCACGGAGGGATAGACCTGAGAGCTTGGGGCCGTGTTTTACTGAGAACAGTTCTACTCGGGGATGAATCTGGAGGAGGAGGTTCTACCATCAGCCAACAATTAGCCAAGAATTTATTTCAACGACAAAAATACTGGATGGCTTCCGTGCCGATCAATAAATTTCAGGAAATGATTATTGCACGGCGCTTAGAAAAAGTATATTCCAAGGAAGAGTTACTCAACCTCTATCTTAATACCGTGCCTTTTGGGGGAAACATTTATGGTGTGGAAGTAGCTGCACAACAATTTTTCGATACCACTGCGAAAGAAGTATCTACCGAGCAAGCTGCCGTGCTGGTTGGAATGCTGAAAGCGAATACAGCTTATAATCCTGTCCGAAACCCGGAGCGCTCTCAACAGCGCCGTAACATAGTGTTGGCGCAGATGAAAAAATATGGGTACATCGAGCCAGTTACCTGTGATTCGCTACAGGCCCTTCCCTTGGAAACCAACTATAAACGTGACGGAAGTAATGAAGGATCCGCTACTTATTTCCGTGATCACCTTCGCCAAGAGTTAGTAGAACTACTCAAAGAACATACCCATGAAGATGGGACGCCCTATAATTTATATACGGAGGGTTTGAAAATCTACACAACAATCGATTCGCGAATGCAACGATATGCGGAGGAATCGGTAAGTGAGCATATGAGTTTATTACAGAAAGATTTTGATAAACATTGGAAAGGGAAAAAACCATGGGGCAATGATAAAAAACTAGCAGAAATCGTTAAACAATCTCAGCGCTATAAAGCGCTCAAGGAACAAGGATTGTCAGACCAGGAGATTGATGAGGTATTTAAAAAGCCGGTTCGCATGACGGTTTTTAGTTGGAAAGAAGGAGATGAGGTGAAGGAAATGAGCCCGTTGGACTCGATTAAATATTATTATGCTTTGCTTAATGCAGGCTTTTTGGCTATGGAGCCGGGGACGGGTCGTATCCGTGCCTGGGTAGGGGGCATTGACCATCAGTATTTGCAATATGACCATGTTAAGTCTCGTCGTCAGGTAGGATCAACTTTTAAACCTATTGTTTATGCCAATGCACTACGACGTGGCTTTCGACCTTGTGATGCCTACTTTAATCGCCTGGTAACCTATGCGGAGTATGAAGACTGGCAGCCCCAAAACTCGGATGGTAAATATGAAGGCGTTTATTCAATGGAAGGCGCCTTGAGCAAGTCAGTCAATACGGTGGCTGTTGATTTGATTGTGCGCGGAGGAGTTGACTCCGTACGGCAATTGGCTAGACGAATGGGTATAGATAGTGATATCCCCAACGGACCTTCCATCGCCTTAGGAACTGCGGATGTCTCATTGCTTGATATGGTTCAGGTCTATGGGACAATCGCGAATCGCGGTCGACGGCCAGAACCTGTTTACCTGGAGCGGATTGAAACCGCAGAAGGTAAAGTTATCGTGGAGTTTAAAGTTAACACTAAGGCTTTCCCTAAGGTGCTTTCAAATAATCATTCGGATATGCTCACGCAGATGATGCAAGCCGTTGTCGATAGTGGAACAGCTCGACGGCTTCGTTACCAATTTGGCCTTTATAATGAAATAGCCGGAAAAACGGGTACCACCCAATCCCAAGCGGATGGCTGGTTTCTTGGATTTACGCCAACTTTAGTAGCCGGTGCCTGGGTAGGTGGAGAATACCCTAGCGTACGTTTTCGAAATATCCGGTTGGGACAAGGTGCTAACACTGCACTTCCGATATGGGGACGTTTTATGAAGAAAGTGTATAAAGATGAAAAATTCAAACGCTGGAAATACGCCAGTTTTCCTGACCCTGGAGCCTTTGTGTTATCGGAAATGGACTGTCCGCCTTACTTGGAGGAAATGCCAGTTCTGGTAGACGATCCTTTCCCCCAAATTGATGAAGGTGATAGCTTTAACGAAGCCCTGGATAAATTATTGAGTACCTTCGGTAAAAAGAAAAAGCAAGAGCAAGATAGAGACCGCATCAACCGTAACCCCCGGATGGATGAAGAAGCAAAAAGGAGACAGGAAGAATCCGATCGCATCCATAAAGCCAATGAAAAGACGAAGAAGAAACGAGAGCGGAAAAAGAAACGGAAAAAGATGTGGGATAAGTTGTTTAAGAAGGATTGAAATGTCTTCTAGTTACCCTTTTTGTAAGAATTGAATTCTAAGATTCATCCAAATTATTATAATTTTCGTAAATCACAATAATAGAAAAGTTCATATTTTTAATCTTTTTTATTGTGTTCATGTTTTATGAAAATATCTGTCATTATTCCTACCGTAAATGAGGCTACTAATATCGTTCGCTTGATCGATCGGCTGCAGAGCAATGGTCAGGGTGCCGTTTCAGAGATTTTAATCGTTGATGCCGGTAGTACTGACAATACTTCAGCGCTTGCTAAAAATGCCGGCGCCACCGTATTTCAGTCTTCAAAAAAGGGACGTGCTATCCAAATGAACATAGGTGCTGCAAATGCCAAAAGCGAACTGCTGTATTTTGTCCATGCAGATACGCTCCCCCCTGTTGATTATATTCAGCATATTCAACAAGCACTGGAGGAAGGTTATCCAATTGGGTGTTTTCAATATCGATTTGATTCTAACCGCTGGCTCTTAAAAATCAATGCCTGGTTTACCCGTCTTGATCGTCCCTGGTGTCGGGGTGGCGATCAAAGTCTTTATATCAGTAAAACAGACTTTAATGACCTAGGGGGATTCTGTGAGGATTATTGTATCATGGAAGATTTCGAATTCATCGAGCGTGCCCGCCAACAATTTAAATTTAAGATTATGCCGGCAAAGATGGTCGTCTCTGCCCGAAAATACGAAACCAATAGTTATCTCAGGGTACAGATTGCCAACTTAATCGTATTCAACATGTATCGTTTTGGCGCCTCTCAAGAACGAATGGCGGAAACATATCGTCGACTTTTGGATTATCGATAGTCGGCAGATTAAGTCTGTATGATGGAGTTAGTGTTCCTAAAACTATAGCTGTATAGAAGTGTAAGTATTTATTAGATATTCCTTAATTTCTGTCCAGCTTTTTCTAATAGTTCTTCTGTCTTTGCAAAACAAAAGCGCACCACTTTGTCATCTCTGCCGCTGCTGTAAAATGCAGATACAGGAATTACGGCAACACCGTGTTCTTTAGTCATTCGTTTAGCAAATTCCGTGTCGGGTTCATCACTTATTTTAGCATAGCTGGCAGTTTGGAAATAAGTACCTGAACAGTGGAAAGGTTCAAATGAAGAAGAACGGAGTGCCTGTAAAAAAAAGTCGCGTTTTTGCTGATAGAAATCAGGAAGACTAAGATAAGTGTCTGGATTTTTCAAAAAAGTGGCTAATGCATGTTGTACTGGGGTATTTACGGAAAAAACGTTGAACTGATGGACTTTGCGAAACTCTTTCATCAAATGCTCGGGACCAACACAATAACCAACTTTCCATCCCGTATTATGAAAAGTTTTTCCAAAAGAAAATGTAACTAAACTTCGCTTCCACAATTCTGGGAAACGCAATACACTTTGATGAGACTGCTGATCAAAAACCAGATGTTCGTAGACCTCATCGCTAAGAACGAGTACATCTGTTCCTCTGACAATATCCTGTAACTGTTCCCAATCTGATGATTCGAGGGTAGTGCCTGTCGGGTTGTGCGGCGTATTAAGGATGATCATTTTTGTCTGGGAAGAAAAAAGACCCCGCATTTTGTCCCAGTCAATTTTATACGCGGGTGCTTCCAATTCATAGATTACCGGGACTCCACCGTTTACTTCTACCGAAGGACGGTAAGAGTCATAAGCGGGTTCGATCAGGATGACTTCATCTCCTGGTTGAATGAAGCTTGTAATGGCCGTAAACAATGCTTGGGTTGCTCCGGCGGTAATAGTTATATCACTTTGTGCCTTTACCTCAG
>CBDUIU010000142.1:0-8252 GCA_965367335.1 uncultured Saprospiraceae bacterium | reverse complement strand
GGGTAAAAAGGGGACAAAGGGGGATGAAGGGACAACGGGGGGAAAGGGTAACCACCCCTCATCCCCCTTTGGCTCCTCATCCCCCTTTTTTTCCTCCTTTCCTTTTTTACAATTCTGTTCCTCTTTTTGTCCCTATTTTTGTCAGTACACCAAAATTGTATGCCTTATGAATAGCTGTATCCGTTACTTCTTTTTTCTGTTACTGCTTACCGGTTTTGTGCAAATTACTAACGCACAAGTACAAGTGGAAAAAGGTAAACTTTCCGCTGAATTTAAAACCCAAAGCATAGCGCGTTTGTGTGAGCTCATGAATGAGAACTATGTTTTCCCCAAAGTGGCGCAGCAAACTGAAGTTCATTTGAAAAAACAATTGAAGTCAGGATATTTTGACCAGTTTACTGCATTAGAATCCTTTGCGGAAGCATTGACCCAATCCGTGCAGGAGATCAATAAAGACAAGCATATGCGCATCCGCCCGATGCCGGTATATGAAGCTCAGGATAATTCACCCGAACGAATGATCGAAGAACAGTTGCAAAACATAGCTGCCACCCGTCGAAATACAGCAGGCTTTAAAGAGGTCAAAAAACTGGAGGGTAATGTTGGCTACCTGGATTTGCGCGGCTTTGCCGGAGTGGAGCGGGGAGGCCCCATCGCAGATAATTATATGGCTTTGCTGTCCACTTCTGATGCCATCATTATCGATGTACGGAAAAACGGAGGAGGAAGCCCGGAGATGGTCCAATACCTCTGTAGTTATTTTTTTACGGATAAAAGGCACTTGAATAGTTTGTATTGGAGGCAAGGAGATCAAACCCAGGAATTTTGGACATTGGAGAAAGTGAATGGGAAACAATTGCCGGAGGTACCGCTGTTTGTCCTGACGAGTAGTCGGACGTTTTCCGCAGCCGAAGAATTTTCCTATAACATGCAAACGCAAAAACGGGCTACCCTGGTCGGCGAAACAACTGGCGGAGGAGCCAACCCTGGAGGTACCATGCCCATTAATGATAAATTGCTGGTGTTTATCCCGACCGGCAAAGCGATTAATCCGATCACCAAAACCAACTGGGAAGGGGTAGGCGTGATACCCGAAGTTAAGACAACGGCAGAGGCAGCTCTCGATAAAGCCCATGAACTGGCACAAGTTGCTGCGGAAGCGTATCGGGAGAAAAATAATCAACATTTCAAAGCGCTGTTCACGCAATTACAACAGGCGATCGAGCAGTACTCCGAAAAGAGTGGTGAAGACCTGGTGGTGTCCAGCGTGAATGCCTGCATTACAGCCGGTTTGCTGAATGAAGGTGCTATCAACCAAATGGGATACGATTATTTGATGAATCAACAAAAGCCAAAGATTGCCAAAGTGCTCTTCCTGGCCAACGTCCGCTTATTTCCGGAATCAGCCAATGTTTACGATAGCTATGGTGAATGTCTGGTGGCGAATGGAGAGGTCAAAATGGCGGTGGAACAATATGAAAAAGCGGTTAAACTGGCTAAAGCTCAGGAGGATCCGAATGTAGCTTTATTTGAAGAAAATTTGAGTCGAGTGAAAGGGATCTTGGTGGAAAAATAAGAAGCGTAAGAAAATAATGTGCTGTAAAATGTAATGAGGACTGGAAAAAAACAGCCAAACATGAAATGCATGTTTGGCTGTTTTTAATTTTAAATAAAATAGATACACGGAATCAGCTTCAACGAGAGACGCAAATAACAAGTTACTTACTTAGCTTTCTTTCCGCTACCTCCACAGGCACGGCATGGGTTTTTCTCTCCGCGGGTGCCACGCCAAAATCCTTCGCCTTTACAAACTTCACAGGCATTACTATTGGCTTGATATAGTGAAAATAATTGTATGACGACATAGGCGACCAATCCCAGGCCTACCATCAAAAGCGCTATTCTGATAATCATTAGAGTAGGTTTTAGCGGTTTATTATCTTAGTTATATTTTCAATTTTGCTGCCAGAATTATGTATTGGGTGCTAAAATTTGGTATGCCCTGATTTTCTAATATCATCTTTAGCTATTAACCCCTGAAACGGATTAGCGAGAAATGACCGTATGAATGGCTCATCACCTCTAATGAGTTCTAATCCCCTGGGTAGTAAAAGACAAACCCTGTGTTCCCGAAGTTGAAATCATCACTCCTTCAAAAAGCGGCTCGATCGATTCGGGTTTGATCATCCAGTCAAACAGAAAGTTGCCTCCTGTCCCGCCTTCCTGATCAATTTCGTCAATGACAATTTCAACGGTTTCCATGGGGGAGAGAAAAATGGGTTTTTTAATATAAGACCTGATCAGCTCTCCTTTGGTGTTATAGTAGTCCGCTGCCAGAATAAAAAAGGTATCCGTTCTGTGCATGTTTCTCATGCTAATGGTAGCAGTTAAATTATGTTTTCGATGTTCCGTCAAACTATAAATTTGGGAATATATCGATAAATAGCTTGATCCGGTTTCCATTGAATCCGGGAGGGGGGAATTGAAGGTGATATCCGCCCAATTGATGGGGTTAATCGAATCTTCTACATAAGGTTCGTGACAAGCATTCAGAAAAAGTCCGGTTAATAGAATAACTATTAATTGTTTCATATTAGATACGCGTTTTTGCATAATTGATAAACGTCATTAAATAAAGCAATATAATTTGCGAAAAAAGTATTTCTTTAGAGGAGGATTTAAAAAACCTAAAAATAAATATGAAATTACCAATACGCCAAGCCATCAGTCTATTATTTTTTTTCGCTTTTCTCCTTCCTGCTACAAGTGCCCAATTTGTCAATTTTGAACAGACCTGGAAAGAATTCCTGGCCGAGGAAAAAACTTCAAATATTAGTAAGATCACTCAGCCTTCCAAAGAACTAAAGGAAGATTATGCGAAATATTGTCTGATGTTCGCTACGGTTCATTTTTGCGGAAATAAGATCGGTGATGCGGAAGTATTGATGCGAGATATTCAAAACCTCGGTGTAGGTACATATTCGTCCATTCCTGGCTTCAAAGCTCGTTACGAAGACTTGGTCGTAAAGGTCAAAGCGTATCACAACGTCGAACAGCTGTGGCGAAAGTTTATCCAGGGTGATGCAGTGGGCCCGGAAGCGTTAGAAAAAAATGAAGAGGCCAAAAGAGTATGCGAAAAAGCGACCCTGGCAAAGTATAATTTTATGCTGGCTTATAATGCCTATTGTTTGGGTGAAACCGCCAAAGCTAAGAATTTTTTCGAAAACCGGGTGCTCAAACTGGCAGAACGCACCACACTTGAAATCGCAGATGTCGAAGGGCTGGAGTCCCGCGTAAAAGATTGGAAATTTCTTTTTCAGGAACTACCAAACCTGGACAAAGCCTGGAAAACCTTTACGACCTCCGGCGATTCTCCTGGCTTTAAACCGGAGCTCCCGCTTGTGGCTTGCTACCCAGTTCCCTCAATCAAGGCGCATATGCTTCGTGCAGCAGTGGATATCTGTACTTACGGAGCCGAGAACCTTAAGGCTATTCAACAACTACAAACTGCAAACAGCCACCCGCTTGATCCTGATCTGAAGGAAAAAATTGACTGGTTGGAAAAGGAAGTAGGGCGTTATCATGGTGATATGGCAAATCTTGATAGAGCCTGGAAAGAATTTGTCGATAAGGATACCCTGACCAGTTCGATTGAATACCTGTTTGAATACTGTGAAAAAGAGGCACAGATCAAAGCTTATACAATGCATGGGACCATCCATGCCTGTGAGCAGGGTAGGGAGATGCAGGGAAAAATAAAAGTGATCCGGGATGAGTTTAGTCCCACGCTGGAGCCGGGCACACTGGATAAGATAGCAAAGTTGGAAGCAAAGCTAAATCGCTATGAGGAACAGTCCGTGGCTTTAGACACCCTTTGGAAATCATTTATTGACAATGCCGATACCTTGGAACAGTCGCCACAGCTAGCGGGATTTTATTGTGATAAAATTGACCAGATCAAATCCTATACCATCAAAGGCCGCCTTGAGGCTTGCGCGAAGGGACAACAATACCTGGATCGTATTGACGAATTACAGCAGGCTCATCAGTTAGCATACGATAAGGAATTGGAATGTGCAGTTAGTCGTCTGCGGGCAAAGGTATGGGATTGCCGGTACTGGGAACTGGTTTTACAAGCTCGCAAAGAGACCCACGCTGAGCGCGAACGCTTTGGCCCGGCTTCCGCCAAGATCATGGAAGGCGACCTCAACAGCGATCAGCTACCTTGTCCGACTACCGTTCAATATGAGCCACTTGGTAATATCGGTATCAAGTATGTGATCTCTACTTTCCTTTGTCAGGAAATTGATTTGGCAAAAATGGGAGATCCGGAATACTACAAAAAAATTGCGACCTGGGTTGATGGAGAAGTGTTGCAAAAGTATTGTGAGGAAAGTATGCGCTGTAAAGAAGACTTCTTCATTTATCTGGAAGGTCACACGGATGGACATGTCTTTAAAGGAGCACGATACAAAGAATCTCTGGGTATTCCGGAAGGAACGCCGTTCACTCATTTTACCGAGGTAGATACCTTACAAAAAACGACGGAAAGGGAATTAACAAATGCCTTACGAAGTAATATGGAACTGGGGATTGCTCGCGCCTGGACCGTTAAACACCAACTGGATTTTATGCAGGTGCCCATTACCATTGGTGCTTACGAACATCCATCCTCCGAAAAAGGAGGCGAATACCGGCGAATAGAAATTGAATTGAATATTACGAATCTATTGTTAGATTTTTATGAAAAACGTTTAGCAGCCTTACTCGAAGCTTCGGGGATCGGAGATCGGCCGGAGGTCTGTTAATACCGCTTTTTAATTCCCTGTGAATGCCTGAAAAGCCATACTGCCTGATGCCTTTTATTCACCTCCACATCGGAAACAAGGGGGTAGCCCAGGCATGCTGTGTGGCGAATATTCCTTTTGGTAATATTAATGATCAATCTTTGGAAGATATCTGGGAGGGGGAGGCGATCAATCAATTGCGGGCAAAATTCCTTAAAGGAGAAACGGATAATCGTTGTGCCGTTTGTCATAAATTAGAAGCCACCGGTGGTAAAAGTATCCGCTTAGAAACATTTGAACGATTTACCGCAGTTGATGTCCACCAGCCGGTGACCCTGCCGGTTTATTTTGATATTCGATTTTCCAATGTGTGTAACTTTCGTTGTCGTACCTGTTGGCACGGCGCCAGCTCCAAGTGGTTTAGCGATGCAAAAGCATTAGGTACCAATATTGGAGCAAAGGCCATTCTTACAAATATCAAAGACTTTGAGAAGTTTATTGAAAAAACAGGTGACGCCCTTTTACAAGCCGAAGAGTTCTACTTTGCAGGAGGCGAGCCCTTGGTAACGGAAGACCATTACCGCCTGTTGGAATGGCTGATTAACAATAAAGCTACAAAAGCCAGGCTGCGCTACAATACTAATTTTTCGACCCTGCATTTTAAACATTATCAGGTGCTGGAATTATGGCAACACTTTCCGGAAGTAGAGGTATTGGCCAGTATTGATGGCAGCGGGAAATTAGGAGAGTATATCCGTAAAGAAATGAAATGGGAAACAATCCTGGAAAACCGGGAACGGATCAGAAGCTTACCGCATGTGCGCTTTAAAATAGCCCCGACCATCTCCACCTTGAATGTAGCGCAGCTGCCGACATTTTACCAGCAATGTTTGGACCTGAACCTGATTGGCCCGGAGGATCTCTACCTCAATATTTTAGAAAGACCCGATTATTATAATATTCAAATTTTACCGAAGGAAAAAAAGGAGATAGTGGCCGCAGCATTTTTATCTACAATGAATGAAGACATGCCGCTATCTGTAAAAAAAGGTTTTCAGGAAATCTTAGATTATATGTTGGCAAAAGATAGATCGCAGGTGTGGCCGCAGTTTTTAAAACAGACGAAGGTGTTAGATGCGTTGAGAGGGGAGGAGTTATAAGGGAAAGCAATTTATAGGTCAATTAAAGTCCAACGATCACTTTCCATTCTTTTTAACAATCAGCATTTGATAATTCGTAGTTGATCTATGTTTTGATTTGGGGTCTTCAAAAACATATACAAACCTATTGGATGTTAACAGTTCTATTTGTGTAGCGCCGTCAATTATGTTGTTTAATATTTCCACCTTTTTCCCCGTATCCTGAAGGCAAAATATAACTAAGCAGCCGCTGCTAATTTCCGCAAAAATTCTTTCGATATATTCCGTTTCTTTTCTTCTGTCTTTTTTCGTAAAATGGAACATACTGTCAAGCAAGACAAATTCAAATTCTTCGAAAGCCGGGAATTCAAAAATATCAGCTACCACCCCTTTAAGCGGTAAGTTTTCGGATTGAGCAACTTGGTTCATTTGTTCAATTCCGACTTTTGAAAGATCAATTCCTACTACCTGATACCCCAGGCGAGCCAAGGGGATGGCATCTCGTCCCTGCCCACAACCGATGTCCAACAGCTTTCCTCTTTTCGGGTACTTAGCAAAAAAGTCAATCAGCACTTTAGAAGGATTTCCAAAAAGATGCTTGGTTTGATAATATTTGTCATAAGGGACTTTCATGCTGGTTTTATTTTCCTTCAATCGAAGCGGGTGTATTTAATAAGTCCAATAAGATTTCTACAGAAATTGCTGAATTGTTTATCCTAAAAATTTTCCATGAACTGACGCTTCTGAAATTGTCCACCTACTTAATTGCCTACTCCCGTGATGTCAGTTCTGCTTACCAGCTTCGTTACCCTGGCTGCCAGAAAATCAAGCGGATCAGGCTAGTCATTCCTAAATGCCAACTGATAATTACGATAAGAATTATCAAATAACTCTCTTGCTCCTTCGTAAATGTACTGATTACCAAATGCGCCAAAGAGGGCATTAAAGGTATACTGCGCTACTGTACTGAAAACCCTCAACGTTTCAGCATTTGTCAGTGGGATTACATTAGGATAACTATACATGGCACTTAAATGCTGTTTGTCTCTGGATAAAAATAAGGAATCTCCAATAAATATCGCCTCCCCTAAATCATTGAGTTTTACCTGCAAAATCGCAGAGCCCGGAAAATGCCCTCCGGTATGGATAAGACTTGCATTTTTATTCAGGGGGTATTCCGCCTTATCCCAAAAGGTCAATTCAGCTTCCGTGTCCATTACCCACTGTTGATCTGCCTGATGGATATAGATCGGACACTGAAAAACCTTAGCCCATTCAGCCATTAAACTATAATAATGTGGGTGTGAAATGGCAATAGCTTGAATGCCCCCTTTTCGCTGAATAAAATCCACAATGGGTTGAGTAATGAGTGGGATGCAGTCCCAAAGCATATTTCCGGTATCTGTTTGTATGAAAAAGGCGCTTTGCCCAATGGCGAATCCAGGCAAGGTGGTTATTTCATACACCTGATCAGTATGTTTTTTCAGCCTGATAGAATGCTGGTCAAGTAAGCTGTTGTAACTAACCCATTGTTGTCCTGACGCTTTTACGTACTGTCTATCATCCAGACAAACTGGACATTCTTGTTCGTAATGTTTATCGGGTGAATACCGGGTTCCACAAGTGGTACAGATGTTTGGTTGATCAGGATTAGAGATGTTCAGTACCGGATAGTTTCCGCTGTCGGATGGATTCAATTTAAGGCTAGCAGATAGTAGCCCAGCAGGTGCGAAAGTCGATTGTAGAATGAAATTTTTTTTATTCATTGTTCTGAGTTTTCTTGGATGATTAATTCAGAACAAAGTAAAGGGGTAGGCCCAGGAAAAAAATTAATGTAGATTAAGACATTAAGCTAAGATTCGAGTTGAAGGAATATAAATTTAGTGACATAATGGGTTCTCGCTGGTATGAACAGGCAAAAAAATAAGCCGCGAAATTATTCACGACTTATTAAAAAGAATAGACTTGTCTCTCAATATTTTATGACTTCATATCAGGCAGGAATTTAAGCATAAGTTAATTTGTTTTCTAACTCAATCGCTCTGGGAAACAGAATGTTATTCTCCAGGTGAATATGCAAATGCAAGTCTTCTTCAAACTCCTTGAGCAAAGCAAAAGAGACCTGGTAGGTACTACAAGCATCCTGAGGAGGCGAATATTGATTGCTGAGTTCTGAAATTTTCCGGAACCGATCTCCTTCAGTTTCATGCTCCATCATCATCATCTGAATCGGATTTTGTACCGTATGGAATGGTGGCTGCTCAAGCTCCGCTTTCCCTAACATCTTTCGGATATAAGGAAATAAAATCATTTCTTCTTTCTTCAT
>CBDUIU010000141.1:0-8274 GCA_965367335.1 uncultured Saprospiraceae bacterium | reverse complement strand
AGAAAAATCTGGTAAAATATATCCCAGGAGGCGATGCAGGACTGAGGTCAGTAAGACCAAATATATTCCTGAGCAAAAGATGTCGGCCGCGTTCAATAAGATATAGGTGTGCTCCGGAGCATTTAATGCTAAGCCAATCGCTTGTAGGTTGGGCGTTCCGCCGGTATACACCCCAACCAACATCGCGGAAATCATCCAGGGCTGTTCTATCGTATTGCCAAAAAAATGGCAAGCCAGTATACTGCTGATAACGCCGGCCAACAAACAACAGCCAAAACTCACCAGGGTCGTCCGGGCATTTCCGAGCCAACTTTTAAGGTCAGTACTAAAAAGTAATAATGGAATGGCTAGCACAATTGAGCCCTCACTGATATGTCGGGCCCACAATGTATTAACCGAAAACACAGGAACATTCGCCAGAAAAATGCCTAGCAGATAAGCCAAGACAACAGGACTTAGCCAATTACCTATCTTAGTCGTTTTTGCAAGAAACAGAAAGAGGTACGGAGCAAAAAGGGTAACTATGATTTGCAGGAGTAACAATATTTATCTCGTTTTTTAGAATTGCATTGATCTTTTCTGCCCGAATTACCTAAAACTGATCACAAGGCAAATTTTTATTTTACAAATCATCGCTTCTCCCCCTCTCTTCCAGCAATCATTCTATTTTTGGTATTCAATCCTTAATTGATCCTTATAGTCTAACAATAATTTCCCGGATTTGGCTTCGCCGTAATCAAGCAACCATCTGGCAATCGGATTAACAATGAGTTGTTCTAAAGCACGCTGTAAGGGCCTTGCCCCATAGCGATGATCAAATCCAATTTCAGCTAAATGCTTGATCAATGCTTCACTGAATACTAAGGATAAATTACGTTTTTCAAAGCCTTCCCGGGTTTTTAATTCATTTAGCTCCTTCCGGGCAATTTGAAGAATGTCTTTTTGGGTCAAGGCATTAAAAAGAACCACGTGATCAATGCGATTGACAAACTCGGGTCGAAAAAATTTACCAATCGCTGAGAGGTAGGCCTGCTCGTCATCATTATTATTTTTATAGCCAATACTCTGACGATTAGAAGCACCAAGGTTGGTCGTCATGATGATGATGGTATTCCGAAAATTAGTAACCCGGCCAAAGGCATCAACCATCTTTCCTTCATCTAAAGTGGTGAGCAACGCATCAAAGATAATCGGTGCCGCTTTTTCAATTTCATCCAGTAAGATAACCGAGAAAGGCCGGTCACGAACTTCTTGTAATAATTTTCCCGGTTCTTTTCCTGAGCCAATAAAGCGACTCAATTGCCAACTGTATTGAAACTCCGACATATCAATCCGGATCAAAGGCGTTTGCTTTTGGCCTTCACCGAAAAAGTAATCTGCTAAAGCCTTGGCACTTGCTGTTTTGCCAACCCCCGTTGGTCCGGCAAACAATAAAGTAGCAATGGGTTGCCCGGGATTGTTTAACCCAGCTTTAAAGACTTTAACGATATCCGTCATTTTTTGGAGCACCTTGGGTTGCCCGATAATTCTTTTGGCAAAAAATCCCTGCAGTTTTTCTTCATCTAATATCAAGTCATCACGAAGAAATAATTCTGACATCCCACTTTGCTTTACGAAGGCTTTTATCACTTCTAATTGCCCTAAATGATCACGACCTTCTATCTGGAGTTCGCTCACACTATTGCCCAAAAATTTGATCGCTTTCCCTGGGAATTGTTCATAAGGATAATAGCGCAGCAGCAGGCGATAAGTAGAAGACAAAGCTTCTGGTGTGATCTCAATTTTCATCTGTTGTTTGGCATAACGCTGGACGTGCCCCAGGATTTTTTGAATCCGATGTTCGGGTAGTTCTCTGATCTCAATGACCTGGAATAATTCGGTAAAGCCAGGTAGGAGACGCCGCATACTTTCTAATTCACTAGGGGTCAATTCTCCGACAATTTGCAAATGTCCCTGTTGTAGATAAGAGCGTAGAAAGGCGGCCACACTATCTTCGGTGCCTTCTCCTCCGGTATGGAGCAGTCGAATCAAGTCCACCACCCATAACACGCCATTGACAGATTTGAGTTCTTCGATCAGCTCTTCCGTGGTTTCCTGCCATTCCCCGACATAGCGCGCACTTGCGGTTAAGCGTTGTGCCATCAATTGCCAGAATGTCAAAGGATTACCACTTTTTTTCGTAGCCAGATTGATTTTGCGGAAAGCTTGTTGTAATACAGCACTTTTCCCTACACCATTTTCACCGACAACCAAGAGGTTCGCTCTCTGGTTCGCTAATTTTTCTACAACTTCTGCTACCTTATCTTCCATCTCCCAGGCAGTCTGGGGTAAAGACTTAATCTGTTTACGCTGAGATTTCGATGGCGGATACTGGCTACATAAGCGATTGAGTTGCTTATAGGTGCGTTGATGATTTCCTCCCCGGTTGAAAAAGTCATCCTGTTCTCCGTGGATGCGGAGACTTATCGTATCCAGGTTTGGTTCGCCATAACGCAAAATTTGGTAAACTTTTTCAGGCGTCAGGCGATTGAGTAATTCTCGTGTCAGGTGATTAGCAAGAGAATTGAATTGTCCGGGATCATAATAAATAAAGCTTTCATCAAACAACGGGAGATAACACTCGTAATGCCCCTGTTCGGTTTTTCCATAAATAGCCGGGATCTTAACTTTTACAGATTTACGCATGGGATAGATGCCTGATCGTTCCCGATAGGCAGGCCTAATATCAATTGCAACCTGTTTGAGTTTTGGGTTGAGTAAACCCAGATACCAGTATTCGGAGTGTTTTTTATACTGCCTTTGCAGAAAGGTATTCAAGGCTGCTTTCACGCGTTTCAAATCCTTCTCTATGATCTCATAGTCTGTGCCGATGAGGATACCCAGTACGGCATCTTCATTCAATTGGTAATATAGTAAAGGGTAAGTGAGTAATTCCACGAACTGATCTAATATTTTGTCTTGGGGTAAAGATAGTTTTTTTTGGAATTAGCGTGCCTGTTTGGCTAAAGTGAAAGGGAGGAATATTCTTAAGTGTTATTTTAATTACATAATCAGCTTCCTTGCGAAACACCATCCCCCTTTTATATGTTATACCCCTTTACCTATTACAGCTGAATGACAAACTCAGAAAAACTTGGACAGGCTCCAATTAAGCAATTATTGTGGCAACAAGGCCTTCCCGCTTCTATTGGCATTCTGGTGATGTCGATTTACGGGATCGTTGACACCATCTTTGTCGGGCAATTTGTGGGTTCTATTGCTATTGGAGCTATTACCGTAGTATTGCCGATCACCTATTTGATCGCCAGTATGGGAATGGCGGTCGGTATCGGTGGAGGCTCCATTATTTCAAGAGCATTGGGACGCGATGATCTACATCATGCCTGCCGGACCTTCAGTCATCAGGCCTTTATGGCATTGACTTTAGCAGGACTGGTTGTTGCCTTAAGCATTTGGCAATTTGATGGCCTTTTATCCGCATTTGGTGGAAAAGGAGCTATTTTACCGGCAGCCAAAGAATATTTTGGCATTATCCTGCCTGGTATTCCTTTTTTAGCCTGGGCTATGATGGCCAATAATGTCATTCGAGCCGAAGGTCAACCCCGTTTTGCGATGTTTACGATGTTGGTGCCCGCGGTGGTCAACCTCATTTTGGACCCCATCCTGATCGTTTATTTTGAAATGGGTTTGGCTGGTGCCGCCTGGGCAACGACCTTTTCTTACATGGCGTCTGCTGGTTTTACCTTGTGGTATTTTCTGTTTTCCGGAAAATCAGGACTGCGGCTGCAGTGGGTCGGTCGGCCCGATATTGAAATCGTCAAAGAGATTATGTCGCTGGGCTCTGTGACCTTTGCCCGGCAGAGTGTCGTGGCCTTATTATCCGTCGTCCTCAATAATACCCTGTTTATTTACGGAGGAGAACTGGCCGTTTCGGTCTATGGCATTATTCAAAGACTCATGATGTTTGCTAATTTTCCGGTCATTGGGATGACGCAAGGCTTTTTACCCATTGCCGGGTTTAATTATGGGGCAAGAAATTGGGATCGAGTCAGAGAAACCGTAATCAAAGCAATCAGTTATGGAACTGCCATTGCCGGACTGATCTTCGTATTTATCATGTTAGGTGCCAGTCAGCTTGCGGGTATCTTTACTCCTGAACAGGAATTGATCGACTTAACCGCTCCTGCTGTTAGGTTAGCTTTCCTCGCTACCCCCTTAATTTTGATCCAACTGATCGGCTCTGCCTATTTCCAAGCCATTGGCCAGGCATGGCCAGCCTTATTACTGACCCTCACCAAACAAGGTTTCTGTCTGATCCCGCTATTATTGATCTTACCTAAATTCTTTGGCTTGACGGGAGTGTGGATCTCCTTTCCGATTGCGGATGTTTTATCCGCTGGTATTTGCTTTGTGTTTTTAAGAAAAGCAATGAAGGGTTTAAGAAAACGTAAAATACAAGCGTCTATACCAGTTAAAGTAAGTCAGGTAAAGCTTTAATTACTACTATTCTACTTCAGCAGCTGAATGCTAAATGCCCATCATCTACCTATTTGTTTTCTGGTAAACCAGCCCATTCCTCCCGCTCATCCAGGTTCAATCAAATAAAATAAGAGAAAATCTATTATTTTTATGACCTTGAATCTGATTTTCCCGTATATCCTATTTGTGTAGGTGTGTTTTATCAAAAAAAAGCCTCTTTTGCAGGTGCTACGTTGAATTGTCAGACTTCTAATTCACCTTATTTTCAAACACATAAGCAATTTTTACGCTATCAAATCGAACATTAATCTTAGCTAAACATGTACAGATATTTATATTTCTTTCTTCTATTCACATTAAGCCTGGTTATTTCTTGTGAACCTTCAACCACAACGACAACGCCAACAACAGAACAAGAGCCGAAGGATGATAATTTAACTTTTACAAACCCTACCGACAAACGGGTGGCCAATCATGGTTTCACTTTTCCAATTCCAAATGAACCGGCCAATTTTTCCCTAAGGGATGGAGGACAACTGATCCCATATCAATTGGATGATCTGGATCAGGATGGAAAACCAGAGACAGTATTTATCTTACTTGACCTGGCTCCTAATGAAAGTAAAACCCTGCAATTAGAGAAAGGTGATCCTACTGACTTCCCTGCTCAAACTCAGGTTGTCTTGCTACGGCAGTCACAGGATTATGCTGAAAATAAAGGAAAAAAAATAAGTGGCGACTACCAATCCGTTACCCAACTCGAGGTACCCAATAATCTAAAACCAGAGAATACCTGGTTGAAATTTGAGGGCCCTGCCTGGGAAAATAATTTGATTGCTTATTCTTTATATGCCGATAGGAGAAACCGTTATGATATTATCGGTAAAAAAACGAACGCGCTCGTTCTGGACTCGGTATCGCTGGATGAAAAGGCAAATAAAGACTGGGGTGATGATATCCTGAAAGTCGGTAATACTTTGGGAATTGGGAGTCCGGCATTTCTGCTTTCTACTTCCAATTATCCTGAAATACCCAGGGACAGCCTGGCTACTTTTGAACAGTACTCCTCCAAAACGATCCAGATTATCGCTTCGGGTCCACTGCGTTCGATTTTTCGGGTCACCTTCAATGGATTGCGCATAGGTAGCGATTCCCTGGATGTTCAAGTTGATCACGAGATGCATGCCGGTCATCGTTGGACTGAGGTCACCATGACTATCTTAAAAACAACCAATGATAACCTTACATTTGCAACCGGATTAGCAAAACATCCAGGTGCTTTGAACTTTGTAACCGGGCAGGCCGCGGAAACTTTTTTTGGCTATTCCTGGGGAAAACAGTCTTCTCAGGATGATAATCTGGGTATGGCTATTGTTGCACCTCTCAATCAGCGGGTACGCAGTATTATAGACGGTTTTATGAATAGTCACGTCCTTTTAATGCAGCCGGTAGATAGTAAAATTACTTACCGATTTATGGCAGCATGGGAACAGGAACCGAATGGAATTACAGCTAATCCTTTATTTTTGAGATATATGCGACAAGTTGCCGGACAAATGTCTTTCTAAAGTATTGAAAACTTTTAAATGTATATGAACAAGCTTTTTATTTTTATTTTAGCTTGTGGATGGTCAAGTATCGTTCTGGGGCAAGATGTTATTCAGCCAATAGCTGTTGCCAAAAATGTCAGCGACCTATTGCTGCGCGAAAGCAAGTTGAGTTTTGTAAAAACACCTTACAACCAACCACAAGAAGATGTATATTATGTTGATTTTTCCCAACTGCCGGAAAAAGCCAAAACAACCCAATACATTGCTACCACGGAAGTCAGTGGTGCCGCTTTGGGTGATGACGGCTGGCTGGCCCTCAGCCATGCTGCTGGAAAAATGGAGGTGTATTGGAACGGCAAATTAATCGCCACCACGCATTCCAATGAATCTGCCTCCTACCGTAGGTTGGAATATGGATTAAATATTTTTGCCCATCAAATCCTGGTTGATTATATCAAACAGAAAAACAAACTAACTTTAGTTTTGACTCCGGATGGTACAGAGAAGGATTTTTTTTACACCTTTTTACTTAAGAACAAACTAACGAATAGAAGTTGCCATTCTTCGATTACTTACAAAGGGCTCAAAATTCCTTTTGTGTTGCAACATGGTTCTTCCACCGAGGTTGAGAATTGGCATTTCCCAAGACCCTTTATAGCTTCTCAATTGCCAGAAAAATTGAATTATTCTGACTGGCAATATTATACGGGAACATTTCTAGCGGCGATGTATGATGTGTCCAACCATTTCCCCGAACTCGACTATCAAAACTACATTAATGCGCATATTGATTTTTTCCTGACCAATCGTTTTAGAATTGCTCAGGAGAGAAAAGAAGGAAAATTACGAACCGGTCCTTTTAATTTATACTTTCGGTTTCATATGCTGGATGACTTTGGTCCGCAAGGAGTCCCGTTGCTTCATCGCATGAGTAAATTAAAAGACCGTGAAACCAGCCGTATTCAGGCAACGGAAGAATATCAGTTGTTGCAGGCAATCACCAAAGAGATTACTCAGGGAATACCTCGCCTGCCAGACGGGACGCTAACACGCGTCACTCCTGATTCTTTTACGGTCCAGGCGGATGATCTCTTTATGAGTTGTTTGTACTTGATAAAAGCGGCAGACATTCTTGACCAGCCCGCGTTAATGGAAGATGCTGTTTTACAGATCAAAAACTATCACCGTTATTTATATAATCCTGAAACTCAGCTGTATAAACATGCCTGGTTCTCCAGGACTCAAACTCAGGGCTGTTGCCATTGGGGCCGAGGCATGGGTTGGATGATGATGGTCTATGTGGAAGCCTTGAATTATTTGGCAGCTGATCATCCGGAAAGAGCAACGATTTTAAAGCAATTCCAGCAAACTTGTGATGGTCTGGTAAAACATCAGGGAAATGACGGTCGCTGGCATCAGATCATCGATAACCCTCAAACTTACCTGGAGTCTTCCGCTACTGCAATGTTTACCCGTGTACTTGCCGAAGGAGTCGTGAATGGATGGTTAGAAGGAGATAGCTATCGCACAGCCGCGATGCAGGGCTGGGCAGGGCTTTGTTCTCAGATTGCGCCGGACGGACAAGTATCCGGTATTGTGCGAGGTACACCGATCTTCAATTCTGAACGGCGTTATAATAACCACTCTGCACACATGAATGATCCGCGTGGACTCGGTGCGATTCTATGGGCAGCCATCGCCATTAATATGCTGCAATCACAATAAGGGCATTTATATTCTTTTTAGAACCTTCCTGAGCGCTGTGTTAAAAACCTCAGGATTTTCTATCATTGGATAATGTCCGGTAGTCCCAACCGGGATGACCTCGACCGCTACCCCTGCCTCTTGCATTATTTCCGGATTGGTTGGGATCGCATCACTATTGAGTAAGTATAATTTTTTTCCCAATTGCTTTAGTTTTTCAATTTCCTGATGATCCTCCGTAAAAAATAATTTCAGGGAATTGAAAACCACCCGGCGATCAGAACTAATAATATCTGCAAGCACCCTTTCTTTGATCAGGGAATCGGTACTTTCATGAAATAGAAATTGGTTGGAGAAAAAATTAACAGTAGCAACAAAATCATTTTCCAACTGAACCAGAAAGTCCGCTATAAATTGATCCACCTCTTCGGGTTGTTCCTCCCCTACACCTTTGAAATTGTCTACGCCAATTAATCCGATGATGGCTTTAGGGATTTGATTGGCAGCCTCCAGGATCACATTACCACCCATTGAATGACCA
>CBDUIU010000140.1:0-8305 GCA_965367335.1 uncultured Saprospiraceae bacterium | reverse complement strand
TGCCGGCAACAGCAATTACTGTCTGACTTATGTAAATGTACAGGATAACAACAACCTCTGTGAAGGGCTGGCCTCCGGTATGATCGCCGGTGGTATTCAGAACGAAATGGGCGATATGGTGGAGGATGTTCATGTACAGATCAACGGACCGGACCCGCTCAAGATCATGACCGACACCAAAGGACATTTTGAGATCCCGGATCTGGCTTTCGGAAAAGATTATACCGTAGTGCCCTATAAAGATGATAACCCGCTAAACGGAGTAAGTACGCTTGATCTCATTCTGATCTCCAAACATATCCTGGGGATACAACGATTGAGTAGCCCTTACAAGATCATTGCCGCAGATGTAGATCGTTCCGGTCATATCTCTACTTTTGATCTGATCCGCTTGCGGCGACTGATCCTGCATATTGATGATGCTTTACCTTCTCAAAACGGCAGCTGGCGGTTTGTAGATGCTTCCTTCCAGTTTCCGATGCCGGAGAATCCTTTTGCTACCTACTTCCCGGAAGTATACAACATCAATGACTTTACCGACGTGGAAATGAAAGCTGATTTTATTGCCATCAAGATTGGTGATGTGAATGCTTCCGCCAAAGCGAACAGCCTGCCATCCGTTGACCAACGGAATGGTATAGGAAAAATGACTTTCCTGACGACTGATCAGGAGTGGAAAGCCGGTGAGGAGGTCAAGGTAACTTTCCGGGCTAAAGATATGGATCGTTATGAGGCTTACCAGTTTACCCTGGTATATGAAACTAATGCGCTCGAACTGGTATCCACCGAAGCAGCTTCCTCTCTGTCGAGTATGGGAGAAGACAATTTCGGTCGCCGTTACGATTCCGACGGACTTCTAACTGTGAGCTGGAATGAAAGTACCGCCATCCGCCTGAATGAAGAGAGTGATCTCTTCACCCTAACGTTCCATACACTCCAACCTGGTAAATTGAGTGATTTGATCGCTATTAATTCGCGATTGACCCAGGCAGAAGCTTATCCCAGGGAAGACGATCCGCACCAGATAAAGCTGGATTTTGAGCAGGATCTCAATCCCGGGTATGAATTACTGCAAAACAAACCCAACCCCTTCCAGGATCAAACAACTATTGGCTTCTACCTGCCCAAAACGGCAGAGACAAACCTTACGGTTTATGACCTGTCCGGTAAAGTGGTTTGGCAACAGGCTAATGTGTACGAAGAAGGCTACAATGCCATCACCATTATACGTTCGGATCTTCCTTCGGCCAGTATATTTTACTATACCCTGGAATCCGGCACCTTCAAAGAAACCAAAAAAATGCTGCTGGTAGAGTAAGGAGTAGAGAGTAGAGGGTAGAGAGTAGAGAGTAGAGGGACAAACCTAAATTTAGGACAAATTCGCTCTACCCTCAGCTTTATCTCCTCTTCCAGCTTGCTTAAAAGATATTAATTCTAATGTGAGATGTTTGTTATGGTCTCGTTCGGGAAGGACGAGACCTTTTTTTATTTTTAAACCAGATTATTTTTTAGAGAAATAATAAATTAGTGAGGGAGCGAGTATAAACATTAAAATAAGATTTTATATATTTGTGATGTAATACTTAGACATTTTAGTCAATCAGCTCCATCCCTATCTAGAGAAAACTATTAGCTTTTATTATCTTCCTAGTCTACGGAAGGGAACAGACTGCGCATGAATGCATCATTGCGTCGATTTTAAAAATCAGCAGCTTTTCCCCAATTCACAACATACTGCGTAAAAGTCACAACCTGATTTTAAATTACCCTGATTTACGGGTCCCGGTACAGCCCTCAATCGCTTACAATCCGATCGCCAATCTTGTTTTGATTACTAGATTGCAATGACACCGTCTTTACACCAGGTACTAAGTGTGCCTGGAGGAGGTCTGTGCCCTATAGGAGTATCTTAATCTCACTATAGGTTTGATTCCACGATTAAACGTAAACTTTACAAAGAAAAACGGTTTTTGGGATGGCCTCTTCCTAATTTTTAGGAGGGGGCCTTTTTTGTTAGGGTATATTTGGGATTTGATTAGGTGCCGGCAGTTTAGGGGGAATAAATTGGATTCACTATCTTTCCAATCAATGGCAGATCAGCAAGAATTAGGTAAATGGGGAGAATCTCTGGCCGTACGTTTACTAAGGCAAAAGGGATGCCGCATCCTGGAGACCAACTGGAGACACCAGCGGGCGGAGGTCGATATTATTGCCATGGATGGGGATATTCTGGTATTCGCTGAGGTCAAAACCCGAACTTCGGACCATTTCGGGCCACCGGAAACTTTTGTGACCCCACAGAAAGAGAAATTACTGGTACGGGCAGCTCATGCCTACATGGAAAAAATTGACCACCAGTGGGAAATTCGTTTTGATATTGTTAGTGTGTTGAGCCGTAGTCGAGAGGATTATGAAATACGCCATTTACCGGACGCTTTTTGGCCGGGGAGTTGGTGATGTGCGTGAGAGAACTTTCAGAGGAAAGCTGAAAATATAATAAGAAAAAAGCATATACTCTAACTATTTCACGTGATTTTTAAGTAAGTTTTCCTTAAACTTACTGTTTACGCTCAAAAGAAAAGTTCCTGAAAATAAAAAAAGCCAAACAATGATGTCTGACTTTGGTGACCGAGCCGGGGCTCGAACCCGGGACCCTTTGATTAAAAGTCAAATGCTCTACCAACTGAGCTACTCGGTCATATTTTGCCCCTTTTTATTAAGGCGCTGCAAATATACAACCTATTTCTTAAAAAACAAGTTCAAATTTATTTTTTTTACTTTTATATCTTTCTATCCAACGTATAGTGATTGTATGACCGTCTAGTAGTTAAAGCGAGCTCTTCGAACTTCTATAATTGTAATGAGTTTTAATGTCCGAAACTTTCTTAGCTTAGTAAGATATTAAACGTCCTATGCAAAAATATATATTACTTGTTCTAACAATCAATTTGTTTCTTTTTGTCCAACCTGTTGGTTCACAAAATGAAATACGGCAGCAGTTGGTTCTTCTTGGCAATTTAAATCATCTATCCGCTGATGCCCCAATTCTTGATAGCCTGGATGCTTTCCTGAAAAAACAACAAAGCATTACTAATGTTTTGTTCTCCGGTGATTTTATTGATGATAATGGGATCGGAGAAAGTGCCAATGCTGAAGACCTGGCAAAGCTGGAGCGCTTACTAAAATTAGGTGATGAGCATACACATCTCTATTTTTTACCAGGCGACCGGGAGTGGGATAATGGTGGAAAGAAAGGAATGAAAAAAGTTAAAGCCCTGGAAGACTATTTTAAAGAAAATGGGAAAGAAAGACATCATTTCCTGGCAGAAGATGCTTGTCCCGGACCAGAGATTATCGATGTAGGTTCTTCTATTAGAATTATCGCGCTTAATACACATTGGTTTGTCCATAAACATAAAAAACCAGTAGAGGAACATGGAGATTGTGATCAACTAAATGAAGCCGACCTGTGGGAAGCCATTGAAGATGAAATCAAAACTTTTGAAAATCGACAAGTGATCATTGCTGGGCATCACCCGGTTATCTCCTATGGAGGCTATGCCGGCTATCGGCAATTCAAGCGCTACTTGCTCCCACCTTTTATCGGGTCTTTTATTGGAGCGTACCATCAAAACATCGGTACGACAAAAGACCTGGCACATGAAAAGATGAAAGCATATGGGGACCAAATGCGCAATCTCTTATCTCGATATCCGGGTATTATTTATACTTCCGGTCACGAATATGACCGACAGATCAACTATGCCTGGGAAAACTATCATATCAATAGTGGCGCCCTCGTAAAGTCAAAAGATATTGGCCTGGGCAAGTTTAGCTTTTATCGCGAAGACGGATTGGGCTTTTCCATGATTCGGATTTTTGAAAATGGCGCGGTGGATGTTCAAGTCTACAAAACCAACAACAATGTTTTTACAAAATCCCACGAAGCATTATTGTACCGCCCACCTTCTTCTTCTACTCCTGCAAAAGTACCAACAAATAAATGGTTTCAGGAAACCCAGACTGAAGGCCCCATTGATTATAATCAGCTAGATTTACCTGTTAGTAAAATAAATAGCGCTAACCCATTTTATAATCAGAAAAGTAAATTTTTTCAGCTTATTTTGGGCAAGCACTATCGTAAAACCTGGGCAGAACCCATTGAAGTCCCCTACCTAAATTTAGATACTTTATATGGTGGCCTGACTCCTTATCGCAAAGGTGGGGCTGCCCAAACCCGTTCACTTCGCTTTAAATCCGGAGATGGTCAATACTTTGCTTTTCGATCTGTTGACAAAAATCCAACGCGAAATAAAGATCGCAACCTTGTTTATGGTGTGATCGGAGATCTGTATCGTGACATTACCAGTAGTCAGCACCCTTATGCTCCATTCATCCTTAATCATTTCATGGATAGTCTGGACATCCCACATCCCAATGCTCAATTATTTTTATTGCCCGACCATCCTAAGCTGGGTGTTTATCGCGAGGAGTTTCAGGGAATGCTAGGCTGGTTAGAATTAAGGCCAAAGGATGCAGACAAAGGGAAACCTTATAAAGATGCGCGCAAGGTCTATCATACTTTTGAGATTTATAAAAAGCTAATTAAAGATCATGACCATCGTATTGCGAAAGATGAATATGTCTGGGCGAGACTATTCGATATGTTTGTCACTGATTGGGACCGTCACCACAAGAATTGGGATTGGTTGGCCTATGGTGATAAAAAGGCGATGACCTTCTACCCTTTCGCCAAAGATCGGGATAAAGCATTGACACGTATGCAGGGTCTTTTTCAAGCACTTGACTGGCCTATGATCTCACGCGAAATGGTACGTCTACGAAAGTCAACTCGTGGGTTGAAAAGCTTGAATTGGAAAAATCGCAATATGGATCGGCTCATCTTGCCGGAATATACGCTGGAAGATTGGTTGACCCTCACAGAAAAGTTTCAGGCAACCGTAAGTGATAAACTGATTGAAGACGCAGTCAAACAATTGCCCCCAGAAGTTTATCCCTACTCAGGAGATGAAATCGCTGATATTCTTAAGGTGCGGCGAGATCGCATGAAAAAATTAGTTACTGATTATTACAAACTCCTAACAAAGTACATTCATTTTGTGGGTAGTAATGATGAAGAAATTTTTGAACTTACCCGCCAAAGCAATGGTGATGTATTAGTCGAGGTATTTAAAAGAAAAAAAGACAAGAAAGGTGACCTGTTATACCGTCGTTTGTGTTTACAAAAAGAAACTAAAGAAATCCGGTTATATGGCTTAGGAGATGATGATATATTTCATATTAAAGGGGAATCTAAGAAACGGATGATCATACGCATTATTGGAGGAAAAGGCCAAGATCAAGTTGTAGATGAATCACAAGTAAAATTTATTGGTAAGCAAACAAAGGTCTATGATTATGAAAAAAAGGACCAACTCAGTTTGGGAAAGGAAGGTATACTGAAAAATCATTATGAAGCCGTCAATCTGGAAATGAACGGATTTTATAACGATAACTATTTCATTGCCCTACCTTATGTTTATTATAACGAAAATGATGGATTAGCCACTAAAATATTAGGTCGGTACACCCGTCAACGGTTCAATAAGCCTGGTTTTGGCGCTAAGTACGATTTTTCTTTCCTGGCCACCACCCGAGGCAATTATTCAATGGGAGCAGGTGTCAGGTTCCGCCATGTTATCAAACGTTGGGATCTCAACCTCAGCGGTAATTTTAATCGCCCTGACCTTTCCTTTCGGCAATTCTATGGTTTTGGCAATGAGACAAGTATTGTCGATAGTCTGGATAACTTTGACTATTACCAAAATAAAATGTCAACAATTAAAGGACGCGTTGGGCTACAATACACTTTCCGCCAAAGAAGCACTTTTTTAATTGATTTTATTGCTGAGCGCCGAAAAGTCTTTCCTGACCCGGAGGATGATGGAGCTCGTAGTATCTACGATGCTTATTCTAACTCCCTTAATTCAACATTGCTTGGACCACATGTACAGCTAAACATGGACTTCAGAGATGATCCTAATTTTCCCCTACGGGGTTCTCAGTTCATTTTTACCAATATTTCTTTTCTCAATTCAGCTGCAGACTGGAACCTTGGCGGTCGATATGAAATGATTTTTTCTAATTATTATTCGGCTGGCAAACATCGGTTGATTACACTTGGTTTAAAAGGTGGTTTTCGACAAGCTTACGGTAAAACACCTTTCTATTACCAGAGCTTTATTGGACAAGCGGACAATCTTCGTGGTTATGTACGTAATCGCTTTGGTGGTCGCTCCGCTGCCTGGGTCAATACAGAGCTGCGTGGGCACGTCGGTACCATCCGCACGCCTATTGTCCCACTGTATTTCGGGTTATTTGGATTGTTTGACATGGGAAGGGTATGGGTAAAAAATGACAATTCGGATAAATGGCATTACGCCTATGGAGGAGGACTATATATTGTTCCATATCAGAAGAGTTTTAATATGGTACTTTCCCTTGCCCATTCTCCGGAAGAAAACCTACAGGTCTCCTTTGGTATTGGTTTTTTTGTACGCTAAAAAAAGCGAATGATTTATTATTCAATACCAATTTGTATCTGATCATTTTTAAGTATCTTTATAAAAAGATAAACATAAAATGACCTATCCGCACTTTATCCGCCAATGTGTTTGTTTTTTGATTGTCTTGGTTCATGTTCCCATTCAAGCTCAGGAAGGGGTGTTTCATTATCATACACAACAACAATTAAACGACACCTTAGTACTCCAACTACTACCGGAATATTATGACCTTTTCGCCGAGGAGGAGCCCCTGGAAATCAGGATTGAAAGTAATTTCAAAAAATTACATCGTAATAAAAAGGGTGATGTTTACCAAATGGCTTTTGTCACTTACCCTTTAAATGACAGCCTGGAAATACGTCAACAAGCCGCAATAAAACCGCGAGGTGGTGTGCGACGTAAATTGTGTGTTTACCCTCCTTTAAAAATCAAATTTTCCGTAACTGACTTGTATGAAGATCGTTTAGAGGATCTTAGCAGCCTAAAAATTGTGGTGGAATGTAAAGCAGGTAATACCTACCGAAATTTACTGTTGAAGGAATACCTGGTATACCGGCTTTATAATCTGATCGATGATAAAAGTTTTAAAGTTCGTTTATTAAAGGTGGATTATATTGATACCGGCCGCAAGAAAAAATGTCGGGAGGCCTTTGCCTTTTTCATTGAAAAACCCAAAAACATGGCACGTCGATTAGATGGCGTGTTGTTAGAAGGGAAGGCTCATCAGCAGAGATATGCAAATGAAACTCAGGAAACGCAGTTGGCTATGTTTCAATATATGATTGGTAATACGGATTATTATGTACCTGCACAACACAATGTAAAAATTTTCAGGTCATTTAATATTCAAGATAGGGCCCCGTATCTTATTCCCTATGATTTTGATTACTGCGGCATAGTTAATGCCCCTTACGCCATTCCTCATGAAGATTTAGGCATCAATCATATTCGGGAGCGTATCTATCGGGGTTATTGTCGGGATGAGGAAGTAATCGATCAGCAGATTCAGTTTTTCCTGGAAAAAAAAGAGGCCTTGTACCAAATCATTAAAGATTTCACCCATTTGGATGATTATCATAAAAATGATATGATAAAATATCTCGACACTTTTTACGCCGAAATTAATTCTCCTCAACAATTCAAAAGAAATCTACAAACAACCTGCTTAAAGTAACCCCAGCATGGATCAATTTTTTACTTCTGCATCCGGCACAACAGCTTGAGCTACTGCCTCTATAAAAGACGACCGATCTGTAAAATCCTGAAATACATGCTTGGCACCAGCATCCAATAACACTTCATGATCCCCTTCGCGACGAATTCCGACAAACGGAATTCCCATATTTCGAGTAGTCTGCACATCCCAAATTGCATCTCCAACATAGACGACTCTTTCAAAATCCACCCGAGCACCTCTAGCCATATCTATGGACTCTTGCAATATTTCCTCCCTCGAAACTTTACCATCCGCAAAACTCATAAATAATGACTCCATAGGAATACCTAGGTAAGCCAATTTGAATCGAGCTGGCCGCTCCCACCCTCCCGTTGCAATCCCAACTGAAAAATCCCTTTCATTTAATAAAAACTCTATGGTCGCTTTCGCATGTGGGACTTCGAGAAAGCTTTGTGGTTTATGTTTTCTGGCTAAACTTAATCTTTCAAGGTATTGATCCGTAAAAAGGTCTATCTCTTTTGGTTCTACGACCCTTCCAAAATGATCTTGAATCACTGTTTGG